>JBGTEH010000340.1:0-1884 GCA_041747915.1 Ilumatobacteraceae bacterium | reverse complement strand
TCGATGGCACCGGTCTCACGGTCAGTGCCCGTGGCGTAGCCCAAGGCGAGGAGCTTGTCGAGGAAGGCCCACAGGAACACGAACCCGATCGACAGGCGAGTGATCGCCCACGCATACCGTGCGACGGCGTTCTCGGCGGCGTCCTCCCGATGGGTTTCGGCGGCAACGGTGTCGGGACGATTGGCGCCGGCCGGCACGACGCGCGGGCTCCCGGCCAAGCGTTCGGTTCCTCGGTCGATGGTCGGTGTGGACATGGGATCCTCCTGCGGTTGAGCCGGGCGACACCCGGCTCTTCCAGCATGAACCGCGCAGGAGCCGGCAGGTAGAGCACAAGGTCACTGAGCTCGAGCGACGCAGATGGGTGGCGATGTCGTCGTTCATGTCGTGTTCATGTGACGGTTGTAGCTTCGGACGAGTTCCTCCGCCGATCGGCTCTCCTCGATCCGGACGGAGTGGGCGGCCTGGCGAGATAGGTCGCCCGCGTGGGGATGCCCTGCTCGCTGCGGAGCGCGCCCGGATCGACGAGATCGACGGCACCCATCCGCTGCACCGACGTTCTGCTGCCAACCTGGCGCATTACGTCGAGCTCCGGAATAGCACACCATCGCAACTCGACCCACTGCACCGACCAGTTGCTCGGTGACGAAACGCTGCGCTGACGCCAACACCGCCGCAAATCTCACGCCGGGGCGAGTTGCCATGCCACCGAGAACCCGTCGACAGCTTTGCGAACCACGAACCTGCGTCCGCTGATCGCCGACTTCGTCAGGGTGATCCATTGCTGGCGGTTGTCGGTGACCAGCCGGCTGGGGTCAGGCAGGGCGTGTTCGCCTGCGATGCGTCGAAGCGTGCCTCGAAGGATGACACTCCAGGCGGTACCGAACTCGAGGTCCACGTCGTCGACCTCGAGTGACGCAAGACCTTCGTACCGACCCAGGATGGTGTGAGGCGCCGTTCGGACGACGATGGACACATCGTCCTTGCTGCCGACGACCTGATAATTGATCGGGATGGCAAGCGGATAGCCGTGATCGATGACGCAGACCCGGCCGACCGACCGGGTCCGCAGGAGCTCGGTGCTCTCCCACGAGGTGAGTTCGATTCGCTGAGCGTCCATGTCGGTCTCCTTCTGCCCGGATCGATCATGCGCAGCGCCGCACGTTGCGCGCCAGAGTCTTCGGTCACCACGGCTGCGCGCCCGGTTCGTGCTGGAGACGACGGCCTTCGAGACGGATCGGGGACCTTCGCCTCTGGCGACCGACAACTTCACAGCGCAGAGTCGGGTGAGGGAGATCGACTCCCACACTCGTAGTACGACACCATCGAGGAACGACCCGATCGAAGAGGTGAATCATGAAGGCTCTCGTGTATCACGGCCCCGGAATGAAGGCGTGGGAGGAGATGCCGGATCCGGTGATCATCGACGGTACCGACGCGATCGTCCGGGTCGAGGCAACCACGATCTGTGGGACCGATCTGCACATTCTGAAGGGTGACGTGCCTGCGGTGACCGACGGTCGGATCCTCGGCCACGAGGCCGTCGGCACCGTCGTCGACGTCGGCAGTGGGGTGCAGCGCGTTGCGGTCGGGGACCGCGTGTTGGTGTCGTGCATCACGTCGTGCGGGACGTGCCAGTTCTGCCGTGAGGGTCACGGAGGCCAGTGCCTCGGCGGGGGTGGATGGATCCTCGGCCACAAGATCGACGGCACACAGGCGGAGTTCGTGCGCGTCCCATTCGCCGAACTGTCCACCTACCCGGTCCCGGCCGGCGTGACCGACGAGGCCGTGCTGATGCTCGCCGACATCCTGCCGACCGGCTACGAGGTCGGTGTCCTCAACGGCCATGTGCGCCCGGGTGACGTCGTGGCAGTGGTGGGCGCCGGC
>JBGTEH010000339.1:0-2763 GCA_041747915.1 Ilumatobacteraceae bacterium | reverse complement strand
CGCAAGCCACGTCACGACGAGGTCCGTCGCGTGCTGTCGCTTGTGGGGCTCGAGGGCGAAATGCACAAGCGGATCGGTCGCATGTCAGGCGGCATGCGACGCCGGGTGGCGATCGCCCAGGCGCTGATCGGCAGCCCGGAGCTGCTCCTGCTCGACGAGCCGACCGCTGGCCTCGACCCCGAGCAGCGGCTGCGGTTCCGAGAGCTTCTGGGTACGTCGGCCGCGGGTGCGACGGTGCTGCTGTCGACGCATCAGACCGACGACATCGCGGCACTGTGCCAACACGTCGTGGTGCTGCTCGAAGGTCGCATTGCGTTCGCCGGCCGTCCGGCCGACCTGATTGCGATGGCCGACGGCAAGGTGTGGTCGGCTCCCGAGCGCGACAGTCGGGCCGAGTTGGCGTGGGTGACGAGCGACGGTCAGATCCGTCACATCGGGCAGCCGCCTCCGGGCGCCCAGATCGTGACTCCAACCGTCGAGGACGGGTACCTCCTGCTCGCGGGGAGTGCGGCGAGCGCCCGTGGCGCGGTGGCATCGTGAGCCGCTTCCAACCGCTGCTGTTCGGGCTGCTCGGGCTGCTCGGCGCCTCCGTGATCAGCGCAGTCGCGTTCGGTAGCATGATCTACCTCCCCATTCTCCTGCCTGTCGTCGCCGTGGGACTTGCTTGGGCACGCTGGGGCAACGCCCGTGTGCTGGCCGATGGACGCTGGACACAGACTTTCAGCGACAACAGGGTTTTATCCGCACCGTCCGAGTCCGAGCGGCAGGTGTCGCCTCCGGCCGCAATCGTGCGGGCGCTCGGCGTCGTGGAAGGGCGCCATCTCGCACTGAGCGGCTGGTTTGGCGTTGGTCTCGGCCTCTGCGTCATGACCGTCGTCTTCTTCGTCGTCGTCTGGGGCGGCCAGAACCTCGATCCGTGGCAGGAGACCGGGCAGTACTTGTCGTGGTTCGTGCATCCGCTCACGGGTTGTGTGGTCGTCGCCGCGCATCGAGCGGTGACCCGACCGCGCCGTGATCACACCGACGAACTCCTCGACACGTGCGCCACGTCGCCGAGCACTCGTACCGCCGGGCTGCTGGCGTCGGCGTGGACCCCCGCCATCGCCGGGCTGGTGTTCTTCGCCGTGATGATCATCGGGACTGCGTGGCGCAGCCCGTACGTGCACGGCCCGATCGGCCTCGACGGGATCGCCGATGTGCTCGCAGCTCTCGCGCTGCCGGTCGGCGGAGTCGCCCTCGGAGTCGCGCTCGGTCGCTGGGTGCCGTACAGCGTTGCTCCGGTCGTGGTCGTGGTCGTCATCGGATTCGCGACGATCGCCCTCAATCAGGTTGGTTCACCGGGCTGGAACCCGTACGTGGCGCTTTCCACGGCCCCGAGCGTCGAGGGGTCGACGCCCGTGTTCGACGACCGCCCGTCGTGGTGGCACCTCGTGTGGATCCTCGGGTTCATCGGGCTGATGTGCGTGATCGCGATCGCACGATCGCGTCGCGATGGTCGAGTGCTGGCCGTCGGCGCCATCGCTGTCGCCGTGATCGTGACGGCCGGGTTCGGTGCCACCCGACCGATGTCGGCGGCGTCGGCCGACCGGGTCGCCGACCTGGTGGCCCGACCGGAGGCCCATCAGAAGTGTCGCGACATCGACGGCCGGGTCATGGTGTGCATGTTCGCGCTCCATGCAGAGCTCCTCGACGTGATCGCGGAGAGGATCACGCCCATCGCCCAGGTCTTGCCGGCGACCGTGGGCCCGCTGACCGTCAGACAGGTCTACGGCGATGACGTCGCGAAACTCCCTCCCGAGGTCCGCCGCCGACTGACTGCCGCCGACCTCACTCGCCCGGCCGACGAGGTGTCGTTGAGCCTCGACGACCCCCTCGACGCGCCGCCCGATGTTGCGCTCTACGCCGTCGGGCTGCCGACGGTGCCCGATGACGAGCAGCTCCCGTTGGTCGTCGCCGGCGAGGCGAGAGGGGTGGTCGCACTCTGGCTCACGACTCGCGGGCTGGACGGCGGTGAGCTACGAAGGGCGACGACATCGGAGAGTGCGTCGTCCGCCGACTCGTTCGATCGAGGCAACCTCGCACGCGACTGCTCGGTGCCGAGCGTCGTCTGGTCAGCGCAGGACCTTGCGGCGGCTCGTGCCCTGATCGGGCTCGACGTGGCGGCGGTAGAAACCGCCCTCGCCGCCGATTGGGATCGGTGGACGGACCCCGACACGAGCACCGACGAGTTGATGGCCGCTGTCGGACTCGCTCCGGCAGGGCCGTTCGATCAGATCGTCGCACGGCCGGTCGCCTCGTGCTGAGCGTGACGGATCGCTCGACGACGTATGGGCGTGAGGGGCAGCGACATCGAGCCCTCGGGGCAACGGTGCTGCGTTGCGGACGCACCGCAGGGCTCGGGCGCGTTGCGACGACGGTCGCGTTGGGAGCCGTGCCGTTCGTCGTGTCCGTCGCACGCGAGGCCGACGATCTCGGGCCGTCCCTCACGATCCTGGGGATCGTGGCCGGCGCCTCGATCGGATGGATCGTCGACGATCCCACCACCGAACTGTTGACCCCGTGCCCGATCAGCGGTCCGCAGCGGATGCTCATCCGAGTGGCGTTGGCTGCACTCGTCGTGGCGGTTTGTGTTGCATCCTGTGTGTTGATCGTGCTGGCGGCCGGCAGCATGCCGAGCAGCGCGTCGGATCGGCTCGCGGAGGGTGCTGCGGCTGCCGGAGTTGCGCTGGCGGCCGGGCTCGCGTTGTGGCGTCAGGGCGATCC
>JBGTEH010000338.1:0-6176 GCA_041747915.1 Ilumatobacteraceae bacterium | reverse complement strand
GGCAGTCGGTGTCGTCGCATTCGTACTCGGCACCTGGCTGTCGAGCGACGAGGTGTACAAGCGCATCGAGATCGGCCTCGTCGTGTCCTCGCTGGCCGCGCTGGCAACGTTCGCCCTCGCGTTGCGACATCGGCTCCGTGCTGGTGCGGTGCCCAATCAGGATTCGATGATGGAAGCCATCACCGACATGCCCTTCGAGATCTGACCGCCCTTCACGACGCGTAACGCTGGTGTCAGACGCCAGCGTTACATCGATTCGCTCGGCGTGTCAGCCTGGGATCTCGAGGCCGGCTTTGGTGGCTTCTCGCTGGAGGTCGTGGGCGACCATCATCTTGACCAGGGTCGCGAAGTCGACTTCGGGTTCCCACCCCAACACCCGTTTCGCCTTCGACGGGTCACCGATCAACAGGTCGACCTCGGCCGGGCGCAGGAACTTGGGGTCCTGACGAACATGATCAGCCCAGTTCTCGATACCGACCTCGGCGAACGCCCGCTCGACGAGTTCTTCGATCGAGTGGGTCTCACCGGTGGCCAACACGAAATCATCCGGTTGATCCTGCTGCAACATCAACCACATCCCCTTCACATAATCCCCCGCATAGCCCCAATCACGTTTCGAATCCAGGTTCCCCAATACCACCTCGTCCTGCAATCCCAACTTGATCCGCGCAACCGCGTTGGTCACCTTGCGCGTGACGAACTCCAACCCCCGCCGGGGGCCCTCATGATTGAACAGAATCCCCGAACTGGCGTGCATCCCGTACGACTCGCGATAATTCACCACGATGTCATGACCGAACACCTTCGCACACCCATACGGCGAACGCGGATGGAACGGTGTCAACTCGGTCTGCGGGGTCTCACGCACCTGACCGAACATCTCACTGGACGAGGCTTGATAGAACCGGATCGGGTTGTTCTGCGCACCACCCACCATTCGCACCGCCTCCAACATCCGCAACACACCCAGCCCGGTGATGTTCGCCGTCAACTCCGCCTGCGAGAAACTCAACGCCACGAAGCTGATCGCCCCCAGGTTGTACACCTCATCGGGTTGACACGCCTCCAACGCACTCACGAGGGACGGCAGATCCGCCAAATCGCCACTGACCAGTTCCACGAACGGCAACTCGGTCTGCAACGCCTCGACCCGAGGATTGTTCTGACCCTTCACCATCCCGAACACGTGATAGCCCTGCGAATGCAAGAACTCGGCCAAATGCTGACCATCCTGGCCAGTGATCCCGGTGACGAACGCTGTAGGCATAAGGCACAGGAGTCTACGGATCGGACACCCGGGTGGCGCAGGTACGCTGCGCGTCCGCATGACGGTGTATCCGTGCCCTTGAACGTGGCGATCGACGCCGGCGCACTCCATGGTCCGCGTACCGGGATCGGCAACGCAGTGGCGTGGACCATCGACGCACTCGGCTCGCACACAGATCTCGAACTTCGCCCGTACGTGGTCAGCATGCGCGCCCGCGTGAAGCGGCCGCAGCGGCGCCTTCCCATCCCAGCCGCCGCAGCGCTGCGACTGTGGGCCCGGCGGTCCGCGCCGGTCGACCGTTGGCTGGGCAACCCCGACCTGGTGCACGGCATGAACTACGTCGTCCCTCCCGCTCGGTGCCCGCGGGTCGTGACCGTCTACGACTGCTGGTTCTTGGAACATCCCGACGACGCGCTGCCCGATGTGCGCCGAGCGGCCGCGGTGCTTCGACGAGCGGTCGGTGAAGGTGCCCACGTGATCACGACGTCGGACGCCACGAGTCGACGCGTCCGGGAACTGCTCTCGACCGACCGGGTCCGCACCGTCCTGCTCGGGCCTCCGTCCATCGTGGCAACAACCGATCCGACGACTGCCGCAGCAACCGATGCGGGTGCGCAGCCGACACGCCCGCCGAGCAACCTCCCCGATCTGAGCACCGCGGCGTTCGTGCTCGCCATCGGCACGCTCGAGCGCAGGAAGAACCTGCCGGTCCTCGTCGACGCGTTCGGGCGGCTGGCCCGTGAACACCGCACCGTCAAGCTGGTGATGGCCGGAGCTGTCGGCAACGACGCCGACGCCGTGAACCGCGCGATCGCTCGGCTCGACCCGACGATCGCCGAGCGAGTCATTCGCACAGGACCCGTCGACGACGAGACGAAGCGTTGGTTGTTGTGCAACGCTCGCACGCTCGCATATCCGTCACTCGACGAGGGTTTCGGCTTCCCCATCCTCGAAGCGCAACTGCTCGGCACTCCGGTGGTCGCGAGCACCGCGGGGTCGATCCCGCAGATCGCCGGTGCCGCCGCGCTGCTCAGCCCCGCCCACGACGCCGAGGCACTGGCGGCCAATCTCCACTGGGTCGTCTCGAACGACGAGATGTACGCCAAGCTCGCCCGACGGGGGCACACCAACGTCGCCCGGTTCTCGTGGATCCGCACCGCCAGCCAGCTCCACGATGCCTACACCGACATCGTGAACCTCCACGACGCGCCGGACATCGGCACAACGGAAGTCGACACACCGGAGGCATCCGACGATGTGCGCTGACACGGCCCACGCGCCCACGCAGGTCGCTGTCGTGTCAGGCGGAGTCGGCGCTGCCCGATTCCTCGCCGGGCTGATCAGCGCCTGCCACGATCTCGACGAGGTGTCGGATGCCAGCGCAATCACCGCCGTGGTGAACACCGGCGACGATTGCACGCTGCACGGCCTGGCGATCTCACCCGATCTCGACACCGTGACCTACACACTCGCCGGGGCCATCGATCCCGACCGGGGGTGGGGTCTCGTCGACGAATCGTGGAGGGCGATGGAGTCACTCGAGCGCTACGAGTCGGTACGGCCCACCGGATCTGCGGCCGCACCGCGCTGGTTCAACCTCGGTGACCGCGACCTCGCGACCCACTTCTACCGAACGGCACGCCTCGCGGAAGGCGCCTCGCTCACTGCGGTGACCGACGAGATCCGCCGCGCCTGGCAGGTTCCCGTCGGCGTCGTTCCGATGTCCGACGAACGCCTGGCCACGTTCGTGTCGGTCGTCGACGACGATGGACGTGAGGTCGAGGTGTCGTTCCAGGACTACTTCGTGCGCTTGCGACACTCGGTGCCGGTCAGCTCGATCCGTTTCGAGGGTTCGGCCGGCCTGGCGGCCGCGGCGCGCGCAGCGCTCGAGAGTGCGCACTCAATCGTGATCGCACCGTCGAACCCTCTCGTGTCGATCGGCCCGATCCGATCGTTGAACGGCGTCGACGAACTCCTCGCGCAGCGCCGCGACCGTACCGTTGCGGTGTCACCCATCATCGGGGGCGCGGCGCTGAAGGGTCCCGCCGACCGCATGCTGGCCGAACTCGGCCACGAGGCGTCGGTGGTCGGCGTGGCTCGGCTCTACGCGCCGATCGCTTCTGTCCTGGTGATCGACACGATCGACGCAGATCACGCTGCCACGATCGAGGCGCTCGGGATGCGTTGTGTCGTGACACCGTCGGTCATGTCGACTCCGCAGGTGGCGCGCGAACTCGCCTCGACGACGATCAGATCACTGGGCTGACCGAAGATCGCGTTGAGTCAGCCCGCCACGAGACGGGCCAATCCCTCGTCGAGCGATGTCCACGGCGACCAGGCCAGATGAATGCGGGCACGCACCGGTGAGATCGCGAAGCGGGCGAGTTCGTCGAAGCGGGCCGGACCGTGGAGCGGTTCGAGGTCGGACGCTCCGGCGACGAGCGAGGCGACACGAGCCCACAGATCGCCGACCTGTGTCTGCTCGCCGGTGCCCACGTTGACCAACAGACCACCGCCACGCTCGCCCGCGCGCGCGAGTGCGTCGACAGCGTCGTCGACGAACAGGAAGTCTCGTGTCTGGTGCCCATTGCCGTCGATGATCGGGGCAGTTGCGTCGGTCGCCGCGTGGACGAACGTTGCCACGACACCGCCGTCGCGACGCTGCCGAGGTCCGTACACCGTCGCCATCGACAGCACGGTGAACTCGATCGCGTACAGGTCGCGGTACGCCACCAGCGTGTCGATGATCGAGCGTGCCACCACACCGCGAACCCCACGCGGCACGAGCTGTGCGGCCTCGATGTCCTTGAGCGGAAGGGCTCGGGCGCTCGGGTGCCCGTGGATCGCAGTCGCTGGGACGGCGACGACCACTTTGCCAACTCCGTGGCGGCGCGCAGCCTCGAGGACGCACAGCACCAGCTCCAGCGCCTTGGCGTGCTCGGCGGCCGGCTGATCGGAACGCGGCAATGGCGTGAGAAGGTGGATCACGTCGGGGCGTCGCATTCCGATGAGCGAGCCTGCCTCTGACGACGTGGCATCCAGATGATGGATCTTGAGCCCACCCCCGCTGGCGCGGGCCTCCGACAGATTCGCCAACGACCCCGACGAGAGGTCGTCGATGACATCGACAGCGTGATCGTGGGTGAGCAGCCGGTCGACGAGATGGGAACCGATGAAACCGGCGCCACCGACGACGACGACGTTCACGACGGTTCCGGGATCGCCACTCCGACGAGTTCGGCACCGTCGGCGACGTCGCCCTGCGCGCCCACCATGCTGTCGATGACGTGACTGTTCGATCCGATCGTGCCCATCACGAGCGACCGAACGACTCGGGCCCCAGCGCCCACCACGGCGTGCGGCAACAGGACCGAGTCGACGATGTTCGCTCCCGACGCGACCACCGCGTGGTCGCCCACGATGCTGTTGTCGATGGTTGCGTCGTCGGCCACCGTGGCCGTGGGAGCAACGGCGACGCAACGGTCGAAGCGCCGCGTGTCGTCGAGGAGATCGAGATTCGCCGCCCTGAAGAGTTCGGGCCGCCCGGCATCGATCCAGTAGTCATCGGTGGCGAACCCGTAGAGCGTTCCGTCGGCGACGAGGCGCTGGAAGGTGTCACGCTCGACCGACAGCTTGGTCGCCGGAGCGATCCGATCCAGAACGCTCGGCTCGAACACGTAGGTGCCGGCGTTGATCAGGTTGCTCGGTTCCGTTCCGGGCGCCGGCTTCTCGACGAAGGCGCTGATGCGTCCGCCCGGTCCCAGGTCGACAACCCCGAAGGCCGACGGATCATCGACCCCGATCAGGTGCAACGTCGCCTCGGCGCCCCATGTCCGATGGGCAGCGACCAGTGCAGCGACATCGAGATCGGTCATCACGTCACCGTTGGCCACTACGAACGTTTCGTCGAGACCGGTTGCGTCGGCCGCGAAGCGGATCGCTCCGGCGGTGTCGAGTGGTTCGGGCTCGACGGCGTAGGTCAACGTCACGTCGCCGCAGCGACCGTCGGGAAAGGCCTCCATGAAGGGTTCGGGTCTGAATCCGAGCGCCAGCACCACATCGGTGACCCCGCCGCGCGCGAGACGGTCGACGAGGCGGGCGATCATCGGACGATGACCGATCGGCAGCATCGGCTTGGGGACACTGTTGGTCAGCGGTCGCAGCCGCGTCCCGAATCCGCCGACGAGGACGACGGCGCGCATCAGCCCGTCGTGGTGGCCGGTGTGCTGTCCGACGGCGAGCTGTCCGACGGCGCGCTGTCCGACGGTGTGCTGTCCGACGGCGCGCTGTCCGACGGCGCGATGTCCGACGAAGTGCCGGTCGCATCTCCTGGCAGCGAGGAGCTCGACGTCAACGTGTCGAGCCGCTGGCCGGCGTCGATTTCGCCGAGCGTCGGCAGGTCCTGCGCCCATGGCGGCATCCCGACGTCGGTGTCATCGGGCACGAAGGCGATCGAGACGACCATCTGATCCTGATCGAGGGCGATGTTGTCGAAGTCGGCGATGTAGGTGGTTCCGTCGTCGGTGTCGGTGAAGTTGTTCCACACCACAACCTTGAGTTCGGCGTCCTCGTCGACGCCATCGATCGTGCACGTGGTCTCGCCGTCTTCGAACACGCCGGTCTCCTGCTGCGACGGAAGGCCCGCCCGCTGGTTCTCGGGGAACGTCAACGTGTCGTTGGTGAGTTCGACGCCGTAGGTGTCGAGGAACAGGCCGAGCTTGGCCCGACTGCCCACCGAGGCCGACGTGAACGGGTGCCAGTGGACGACGCCGTCGTCATGGCTGTGGATTCCCGTTCGCTGATACTCGGTGAAGTCGCTCGTGCCTTCCTGCTCGGCGTTGCCCTCGAGCCTGAACCAGGTGTCGCAGAGATAGAAGCCGTAGGCGTGGTGCCAGTGGTCGGTGATCGT
>JBGTEH010000337.1:0-3503 GCA_041747915.1 Ilumatobacteraceae bacterium | reverse complement strand
CTTCGACCGCGCCGGTGCCCACGGCCATCGCCTCGACATTCCGGCCGGCACCGCGGTGCGCTTCGAACCGGGCATCGCCCTCGACGTCGATCTCGTGCCCTTCCTCGGAGCCAGGATCATCCCAGGCCTGCGCGGCCAGGTCGGCGGGGCGCTCGACGCGGTGGGCGCCGAGACATGAGCTTCATCGCGAGGGACCGCTACCGGGCGCTCTACGGGCCAACGGCGGGCGATCGAATCCGCCTCGCCGACACCGAACTGTGGATCGAGGTGACCGACGACCACTGCGTCGGCGGCGACGAAGTCGTGTTCGGCGGCGGCAAGGTCATCCGCGAGTCGATGGGCCAGTCGACACTCAGCCGCGCCGGGGGTGCTCCCGACATGGTGATCACCGGCGCGGTCGTCCTCGACCACTGGGGCGTGGTCAAGGCCGACATCGGCATCCGTGACGGCCGCATCGTCGCGGTCGGAAAGGCGGGCAATCCCGACACCATGGACGGCATCGATCCGGCCCTCGTGATCGGCCCGTCGACCGAAATCGTGTCGGGCAACGGCCGCATCGTGACCGCGGGAGCGATCGATTGCCACGTGCATCTGATCTGTCCCCAAGTGCTCGACGAGGCGCTTGGTGCGGGGATCACGACGATCGTGGGCGGTGGCAACGGTCCGGCCGAGGGAACGAGGGCGACGACCGTCAGCGGTGCGTGGCACCTCGAGCGGATGCTCGAAGCGCTCGACCACTGGCCGATCAATGTGGCGTTGCTCGGCAAGGGCAACACGGTCGACGAGGCGGCGATGTGGGAGCAACTCCGCGCCGGTGCCTCTGGGTTCAAGCTGCACGAGGACTGGGGCACGACGCCGGCGGCGATCGACGCGTGTCTGCGCGTCGCCGACGCGTCGGGCGTTCAGGTGGCGATCCACACCGACACGCTCAACGAGGCCGGGTACGTGGAGAGCACGCTCGCGGCGATCGCGGGTCGCACGATCCACACGTTCCACACCGAGGGCGCCGGCGGTGGCCATGCGCCCGACATCATGACCGTGGCGTCGCATCCCAACGTGCTGCCGTCCTCGACGAATCCGACGCGTCCCCACACGGTCAACACCGTCGACGAACACCTCGACATGTTGATGGTGTGTCATCACCTCAACCCGGCGGTGCCCGAAGACCTGGCGTTTGCCGACAGCCGGATCCGCCCGTCGACGATCGCCGCCGAAGACATCCTCCACGACCTCGGAGCGATCTCGATCATCGGTTCGGACTCACAGGCGATGGGCCGCATCGGTGAAGTGGTGCTGCGCACGTGGCAGACCGCGCACGTCATGAAACTGCGCCGCGGGCCGCTCGACGGCCCGGCCGACAACCTGCGCGCGCAGCGGTACGTGGCCAAGTACACGATCTGCCCGGCGATCGCCCATGGTCTCGACCGCGAGGTGGGTTCGGTCGAGGTCGGCAAGCTCGCCGATCTGGTGCTGTGGGATCCGGCGTTCTTCGGGGTGCGTCCGCATCTGGTGCTCAAAGGCGGCATGATCGCATGGGCGACGATGGGCGATGCCAATGCGTCGATCCCGACCCCGCAGCCCGAACTGCCACGCCCGATGTTCGGCGCCGCTCCCGGTGTGGCTCCCGGGTTGTCGGTGGCGTGGGTGGCGCAGGCAGCGATCGCCGACGGGCTCGCCGAACGATTGAACGTGCAGCGCCGTCTCGTGCCCGTGAGCGACACTCGATCGCTCGGCAAGGCCGACCTTCCGCTCAACGATGCGACTCCCGATATCGAGATCGACCCCGACACCTTTGCGGTACGCATCGACGGCGAACTCGTGACAGAGGCGCCCGCCGAGGTGCTCCCGATGGCCCAGCGCTACTTCTTGTTCTGATGGACTCCGCACTCCTCCTGCTCGTCGACGGTCGCTTCCCGGCCGGTGGTCACACCTGTTCCGGCGGGGTCGAGGCGGCGATCTCGTCCGGCGACGTGATCGATGCCGTCACGCTGGAGCGATACCTGTCAGGGCGGCTGGCAACCACCGGTCGCGTCGACGCCTCATTCGCCGCCGCGACGTGCGCGCAGGGAGGCGACGTCGACCGCTACACGGCCCTCGACGCGGAGTACCGCTGCCGTGTCATGTCGCCCTACCTGTGCTCCACGAGTCGTCGGCTCGGACGCCAGTTGGTGCGCGCCGCACAACGCGTCTGGCCGAGTCCGGAACTCGACGCCGTCGGTGCGCTCCCGGGAGGTCCGTTCCAGCCAATGGCCCTCGGAGCAGCAGTGTCGGCGGGGGGTGGAAGCCCGAACGAGGCGGCGTCAGTGGCGTTTCATCATCTGGGCGCAGCGGTGACCACGGCGGCGGTGCGACTCCTCGGCCTCGACCCGATGGAACTCGCTGCGATCCAAGCCCGGGCGGGTCGCGTCGTGTGGGCCGGTCGCGCCGAGTGGGACTCGTGGACGTCGATGCAGCCCCGCCACCTACCCGCCGACGGCGGAATGCTCAGCGAGATCCTCGGCGAACGCCACGGTCAACTCGACGCGAGGATGTTCGTCGCATGAGGCGACACGACGAATCCAGGAGCAGCAATGCCCCCGCATGACACCCCTCACGACGACTGGCGCAACCCCTCCCACGACGAGCTGTTCCAGCGAAGCGGGGTCGAGCCGGCGCGGCCTGTCGATCGGGCGTTGCGGATCGGCATCGGCGGGCCGGTGGGGAGCGGCAAGACGACATTGGTCGGCTCGCTGTGCCGGCTCTTGCGCGACGAGTTCTCGGTGGTGGTCGTCACCAACGACATCTTCACCTCGGAGGATGCCCGGGCGCTGCGTGAGGCAGGCGTGCTCCCCGAGGACCGCATCGTTGCCGTGGAGACCGGGTGCTGTCCCCACACGGCGATCCGTGACGACATCGCCGCCAACCTCGATGCGTTGGAGCGCCTCGAGGCAGCGCACCATCGTGTCGACGTCAGCTTCGTGGAGTCAGGCGGCGACAACCTGACGGCGATCTTCAGCCGCGGTCTCGTCGATGTCCAGGTCTTCGTCATCGACACCGCCGGCGGCGACGACGTGCCGCGCAAAGGAGGCCCCGGTGTTGCGTTGGCCGATCTCCTCGTGATCAACAAAGTCGATCTTGCGCCCTACGTCGGCGCCGACGTGGATCTGATGGTGCGAGAGGCGCAGGAACGTCGACACGGGGGAGTGGTGTTGCGTACCTCATTGGTGTCCGCTGACGGAGCTGGGGCAGTGGCCGATTGGATCGGCGAGCAGCTCCAACGGTGGCGCGCAGGCGCGTGAAGGCCACCGCGTCGATCCGAGTCGCAGTGCGCGGTGGACGCAGCGAACTGGTGGACCGACGCTCGCGGGCTCCGCTGTCGGTTCGTCGATGCGGCGGTCGGATCATCGTTGCCGCGTCGGCCGCCACCCCGGTCGGAGGCGATGAGCTCAGCGTGAACATCGATGTCGACGAAGGCGCTCACGCCGACATCGGATCGGTGGCGGCGAGCATGATCTGGCCCGGCC
>JBGTEH010000336.1:0-6855 GCA_041747915.1 Ilumatobacteraceae bacterium | reverse complement strand
GCGCTGGCTGCCGCGCTCGGCAGAAGCGATTCGGCGCGCCTCGCGTTTCTGGTGCTGGCGCCGTTGCTGCCGCCGTTGGGGGTGGCGGCGACGTTTCGACTGACCTCGTCCAGCACGGCGACGTTGGAGACGACAGCGCCGTACTCGCCGGCGCGACTGCTGCTGTGGCGAACCGCATACGTGGTTGCAACCGCCGTGCCCGCAGCCGTCGCGTTCGGTGCGGTCATCCCTGGCAACGCATGGATGGCGGTGGCCTGGCTGCTCCCGAGCGCAGCGTGCACGCTCATCGTGCTCGTCGCTGCGACGTGGACCGATCCCTTGGCGCCAGCGCTTGTGGTGTCGACGGTGTGGCTTGCCCTCGTTGTCGGCTGGCAGCTGCGCGACATGCCCACCGCGATCTCGGCACCGGCTGTCCAACTCTCCTCGGCCGTCATCACCATCGCCGCAGCGCTGGTGCTCCAACGCCGACTGATGGAACTGCGCGTACCGACGACAGGACACCTCGATGAGTTCGGAAGGAACGACTCATGACCAGCATCCACCTCGAACACGTCTCACGCCGGTACGGCACCGCCGTCGCACTGGACGACGTCTCGTTCACTATCGACCGTGGCGTCACGGCACTGCTCGGCCCGAACGGTGCCGGCAAGACCACGCTGCTCGGCCTGCTGTCCACTGCCGCGGCGCCGGACGAAGGTTCGGTGACGGTGCTCGGACATTGCGCCGACGGAACACTCGCCGAGCGAACGGCGATCCGGCGACGCCTCGGCTTCCTGCCCCAGGAGGTGGAGTTCCCGTCGGGCATGACCGTTTTCGGGTTCCTCGAGTACGTGGCGGTGCTCAAGGAGTGGAACCACAAGCCCGCCCGTCACGACGAGATCCGACGGGTGCTGGCCGCAGTCCAACTCGAGGATCGACCGACGATCAAGATCCGCAAACTGTCCGGCGGTCAACGCCGCCGACTTGCGTTCGCGCAGGCGCTGATCGGCGACCCCGACCTGCTGATCCTCGACGAGCCGACCACCGGGCTCGATCCCGAACAACGTGCGGTCTTCCGAGCCACGCTGTCCGAGCGCGGGCGTCACGGCATCGTGCTGTTGGCCACCCACCAGACCGAGGACGTCGGCGCCGTCTGCGACCGGGTGCTCGTCCTCCATCACGGTCGACTCAGCTTCGCCGGCGATGTCCCGTCGTTCGTCGACACCGCACGCGGCCGCGTCTGGCTGCACGAACACGCCGTGCCGGGAGCGATCGCATCGTGGCGCGACCCGAGTCAACGAATCCGCTCCGTCGGCGGTCAACCGCCACCCGGTGCCCAACCCGCCGATCCGACCGTCGAGGACGCCTACCTGCTCCTCGTCGGACCCGGCGCGGCCACCGAGGCTGCAGCATGACCACCACGACAACCGAAGTGCAGCCGACGTCAACGGCTGACCGGGGCGCCGCAACGTGGTCGATCCTCGCCCGCATCGAGATCGCCCGGTACGCACGACGCCCGGCATTCATCGTCGGCACGCTGCTCACCTACGCAGCCCTGTTGCCCTACCTCGACCCAGCCGAACCCGTCGACGAACTGTCGATGATCGCCCCAGCCGCATTGATCGGGCTCGCTGGCATCACGATTAGCGCGCAACGCGTCTGGGCGTCAGACCGGTGCGCTCGCACCGCTGGTGCAACGCCGGTCCCGGAGGCGACCCGCACCATTGCCCATCTCGTCGCGTGCCTTGTGCCGTTCCTCGCGGGTCTCGGCTTCGTTGCGATCAGCTTTGCGCGTCACCTGACCGATCCGGCACCCCCGGATGGGTACACCGCCTTGATGTCCGATACCTGGGTGGCGTCGGTGTGGTTCGGTCTCGGCGCCATGAGCTGTCTCGGCGGACCGATCCTCGGGATCCTCGTCGCCCGCGCCACCCACTGGCGCGCCGCGCCGATCGTGGCCTCCGTCGGTGTCGTCGCAACAGCAATCGTGTTCCAGGGACTGTTCGAACCGCTCCGTCGGATCCGCGTGTTCATGCCGTGGACGTACTGGGGAGGACCATTCGGGATCGACGGCGATCCGCAGCGTTCGATCGTGCTGACCGGCTCGCCGCAGTGGTGGGTCGTCTACCTGTTGGCGCTGTGCGCGATCGGTGCGGTCGTGGCGATCCGGCACGATCCGGACCGGCGTGACCGTCGCAGCAACATCGCGCTTGGCGTGCTCGTGGCCGTCGCCGTCACGACGTGCCTGCTGGCGATGTGGACCGGTACCGCCGACACGATCATCAACCCGCTGCCGGGCTCGGGTACGAGCTGGGGTGGCTGAACGGGCGCCCATCATGCGAGCCGAGTTCGTCTATGCCCGAGCAGCGACCTCGTGGGCGATGCTCGGGATCACGTTGGCGCTGATTGTGACACTGCTCACGATCGTCGCCCGATGGCCGTACACGATGTGGCCGCTCCACGGCGCCGCTATCGGTCTTATCGCCGCAACATCGGCATGGGCCGTCGACGAGACGACCGCAACCATCGTCGACGTCGCACCACGCCCGATGTGGTGGCGCAGCGCTGCTCGAGCGCTCACACCGCTGATCCTCGGCGTTGCGTGGGCGGCGACGCACTTCGCCATCCGCGACCGCCTCCCCGACCGGCTCGGCCTGCTCGTCCTCCAAGGTATGACCGCTGCCGGCCTCGGCTTCGCCGCTGGAATCACCCTGCGCGCACGGGGACGCGCCGAACCGGGCCACTGGATCGCCTCGTTCGTGTGCCCGCTCGCCCTCGGCGTCGCCCTCGCCAAACCCCTGAACGACCACGCGCCCCTGTTCCCCATCTGGCCGCACGACAACTGGACCCGCAGCACCATCATCTGGTCCGCCGCCGCACTCACCGCAGTGCTCCTGGTCGGGCGGACGTTGTGGAGCGATACCCGATCGGCGTGATCCCGATCCGGTATGTCGAGCGACAACAGAGACATCGACACCGAAGTTCGAGTTCGCTCGAAGCCCCATACCAAAGGAATCCCGTGAACGCATCCCGACCGTCCCCCACGCGCAAGATGACCAACGCAGCCACATTCGTGGTCACAGCTGGGCTACTGCTGCTAACAGCGTGTGGGGACGATGAGCCCACTTCCGACGCCCCATCGCTCGACGAGTTCTGCTCCGTCGCTGCCCAACTCAACAGCCAAGACAGCCTTCCCACCCCTGAACAGCTCGCCGAATACCAGTCGCTGGCGCCCGAAGAAATCGCCGAGCCCACCGCCGCCGTCGTCGAAGCGTTCGAGTCCGCCGCCGACAACCCGCAAGCAGTGTTCACCGACGCCGCCGCTCTTGCTGCCATCGAGGAGCTCACCGCCTTCGAAGCCGAAGAATGCGGTCTGGAGCCGCCAGAAGCGGCAAGCAATGATGAGATCGACAGCGATGCGACTCGTGTGGACATCACCGCCTCCGAGTACACGTTCGACATCGACGACCCGACCGCTGCGGGGCGCTATTCGTTCGTGATGACCAACGCCGGTGACGAACCACACCTCATCGTCGTCGCTCAACTCGAAACGGGCGTCGCCCTCGAGGACGTACTCGCATCCGACGGAGACGTCGGCGTGATCGAGGCCGTCGAGTCCGATGTGGCCCCGCCCGGCGGCGAGTCCGTCGTCACGGTCGATCTCGAACCCGGCCGCTGGGTCATCGTCTGCCCCATCCCGAACGAAGCCGGCGAGTCCCACGCCAACCTCGGCATGCTCCGCGAGCTGACGATCAGCTGACTGCACAGCCGGCGGGCGCAATGGTCCACTGATGTCCCCGAAGTTCACCGTGGCGAGTGGTCGTGCGGTCCTGTCGGCTCGGCGGTTCGGGTCCGGCCCGATGGTCGTGTTCTCGCACCCGGCGTCCCCGACCGGCGATGCTGGAGCGCCCCCCAGTCAGCACGTCACCGATGCGCCCCTCGAGGCACTCGATAACGCTCTCGGTAATCACGCCCCACTGCCCAGCCGACGGCACGACACGGCGTTTCCCCTGAGCGCCGATGGGTGGCTCAGGGACGGGCGCTCTCCCGGTAGAGATGCCCAGGATTCCCGGAACTGGACGCTCATTTCAACGGCAGCCGCCACATCGAGTTGACATCGTGGGCACTCAACCAGACGGCCTCGTCGTCTGCGGCCACGCTGCCACTGCCAGAAGCCGGATCGTAGAACTGGGTGACCCGGTTGGAAGCCTCGTCCACGCGAGCCAACAGGTGATCGCTGATTCGAGTCCACACTGATCCACCGCCCACGGCGATGTCACCGAATTCGATCGGGCCATCGTTTACCTGGACGGTCGCCACGACGGTTTCGGTGGCGGGATCGATCTTCGACAACGACCCGCCCGCTTGATTCATGACCCACACGCCATCGGTGCCGATCGCAAGGAATCGTGGCCCATTACCGACGTCGATTGACGCGATCACCTCGCCGGTTGCCGGATCCAGTCGGCTGACCACATCCAACGCACTGTGCGTAACCCACAGTGATCCGAATCCAGCCCGCGCTGCGGTTGCTCCGGGCGGAACGTCAAACACCGCAGCCACAGTATTTGTCGACGGATCCACCTTGACGATCTGGTCCTTCGACTTGGCGACCAGGAACACTCCACCCTCCCCCGCAGCGACTGAGCTCTCCTCGAGCAAATCACTCACAGGTAACGGAATCGTGGCCTGCACGTCGCCCGTAGCAGGATCGATACGCACCAGGCTCGGGGTTCCGCACAACCCGACCCACACCGAACCGAACCCTGCATCCATCGCCAGACAGATCGACTGTCCGCCCACGTCGGTGGTACCGAGCAACTCACCGGTCGTCGCATCGAAGCGGCCGACGCCCGTGGTGTAGGCGAAGACAGATCCACCAGCGAGTGTCAGCCAGTCTGGTTCACCGACTACGTCGAATCGGACGGCACCTGCATCCTCGATCGCGACTGCTTCGATTGCCGGAACTGTCGACGCCTCGCTCGCCGGCGGTGCAGGGTCCAACGTGGGCTCCGGCGCAACGGTGGCGGACTCAACAGACGAAGGCGACGAGGACCCTCCCGAGTCGGCGCGAGACCCCGAATCCGATCCGCAGCCCACCATCAGCAGTGCAGACGCCGCGAAAACACCACACATGCGGTACGGCACAACAGTTCCCTCCCCCAGGGCGCCCATCCACCCCTCAGGTGGGCCGACGATAAATCGAACGCGGTACGAAGTCAACCGAGTGCCAACCCGACGAACAGACCCGTTCCGAGAATGGCAGGAGCCGGCATCCCAGACCGTTTGCACATCGGCGTACGGGACTCGCCGACACTGTGCAACACAGGAGCGCACGGGCCGCGCGCACTGCACAGCCGGCATCGACCGTAGCTCCAGATCACAGAACATCACACGGACAGGATTGCACCAGCCGTTCACTGGGCCGCACAACACTCCGCCACGCATAATCCCCGTCTGGCCGATCAATCACGCGCCGCACCACGAAGCCCTTACGTGACACCCGATAATCTCGGCGGCGACGCCGTTGTCGCATTGACGCGAGCGTTGATGGTCCCGTCTCCTCGGGAGGCCGAGCCAACCTGTTGTGGACATGGGGCTCCGCCTGCTCCATTCACGGTAGTCGTGTCGACGTGGACGGCGTTCTCAGATGGGATGACGCGATCCGGTCTCACCCAAACCCGCGACAGGTTCTCGTCGTTCGGCTACCTCAACTGAGCATCACATGCGATCCGCAACGGCCCCGACCACGAGCTCCGCAAGGCGGTCGGGTTGCTCACGGAAGGGTCCGTGATCGGTGTGGATCTCAATGACCTGGGCGTCGATCGAAGCAGCCATGGCACGCTGGGAGTCGGGTAGCACGAGCGTGTCAGCCGTGGTCAGGATGTAGCCAGATCGACCGGTGATGTCGAGGTCCCCCTGCCACTTCTCGCGTAACACGGCGATGCCCTGCGCACGCTGCGTCCGCTGGAGTTCCTGACGTGCAGGATCCTGAACCGATGGCTCCATCCCGGCCACGTAGGACTCGACGTTCAGCGCGCACAGACCGGGGCCGGCGGAAACGATCAGCCCACCGAAGGCTGCGAGCCCTGCCGCCTCGTCCCCGCCTTCGAAGGGGTCGCCGCCTGCGAACAGGTCGAGCACCGATGCGTTTGGTTGCGGGATCCAGGCTGCGATGTACACGACCGGCAGGTCCGGGTACTCGAGGGCGACCCGTGTGGCGGTGAAGCCTCCAAACGAGTAACCGACGAGCACGACGTCGCTCAGATCATCCGGCAGCACGCTGCGCACGGCGTCTGCGTACTGCTCCAAGGTCGCGTCGGCGTTCTCACATGGCAAGTCGACGACGATGACCGTATGGCCTGCGGCCTCAAGCGGCGCCAGCAACGGCTCGATGATCGCCGGGGTGTCCCACGCTCCAGGCACGATGACGAACGTGTTGGTTCGGGCGGCTGTCTGCACGCAACGCTCCTTCGGGTCTACCAGTGACGGCGCACATCGTCGCATGGAATCGCTCGAAGTGAAAGTACGTGGGATCGCACATGACGTGGACACCACAACCCATTCGACACCCGCAAGGCCGCTCACGCGGGCCGGCGGCGACCTTGCCGCTGGTGTCGTTCAGGGCACTCGATAACACCCGCCCCGTAACCCGCTGGCGCCACAACAGCTCGCGCAGCAGTCCGGCCCAACCGTGACACTAGATAATCCCGACCGGGATGAGGAGGTAGGAGAGGCGCTATCGCCTCAGCTCTGCGTGCGGTGCGCCGATCGAGATGCCGACCGACACTCCAGTGTGGTCGCACCGGTGTGGTTGCGATGTGGGGATCGCCGACGTGTGCCTTGCTTTCAGTGCCCCATGGCCGGTCCCCCTCC
>JBGTEH010000335.1:0-3573 GCA_041747915.1 Ilumatobacteraceae bacterium | reverse complement strand
GGGGCGGCCCGAGCGTGCTGACGCCGCGTCGGACCTCCTCGCGCCTACATTGTTCGTCATGCATTCGCCACATCTGCACCGCGTCGGCGCTGTCGTCGGCCCGGTGATCGCCGCAGCGTTCCTGCTCGCCTCGTGTGGGTCGGCCGACAACGGCGCCACGCAGTCGACGATCGACCTGAGCGCCGAGTCGACCGCCTTCGTCGTGCGGCCACCCGCCACCACTGTTCCTGTGGCGGACACCACCGAGCCCGAAGCGGGGGCGGTCGTGGAGACCGAGCAGGAGTACATCGTCCAGCCGAACGACACACCGATCGGTGTCGCCACGAGCTACAACGTGTCGCTCGCCGACCTGATCGCCTACAACGAGTGGGGTCCGAATCAGTTCGCCTTCCCTGGCGAGACCATCAAGATTCCACCCGGCGGCACCGCGCCGGGTGCGGCCTCCACTGCCACGCCCACCGGCGACGCCGCCACGACCGACGCCACCGTCGCCGCCGACGCCACGGGTACCATTCCCGCTGCGGGCGACAACTGTCCGGCCGGCGAGTACACCATCGTTGCCGGCGACCTTCCTGGCCTCGTGGCGAAGAAGTTCGACGTCACCCTCGAAGCGCTCAACGCGGCCAATGCCTCGACCAACGGGTACCGCGGCTTCGTCGTCGGGATCGAAATCGTGATCCCGGCCAAGGCCGACTGCTGAACCCCGAGGCCTGACGCGGGGCCTGACCCGAGGCCCGAGTAGTTCACTGGAACACGAAGTTCGTCTCCTTCACCACGTCCATCGTGGCGCTGCTGGCGAACGAGTATCGATGACCCGGGAACAGGATCGTGCTGTCGGGGACCTGGGCCAGACGATGAAGACTCTGGGTCATCTTCACCGGGTCGGAGCCCGGCAGGTCGGTTCGTCCGCATCCTTCGAGAAACAGGGTGTCGCCGGCGATCAACCGGTCGTCGACGAAGAAGCACTGACTGCCAGGTGTGTGGCCCGGCGTGTGGAGCAGGTGGATCTCGATCTCGCCGACGTGCACCACGTCACCCGAGTCGTGTCCGACCAGGTGATCGCTGGTCACCGAGGTGACCTTGGTGATCCATTCGACTTCATCGTTCTGGACGTGAACCGGGCAGTCGACGTGATCGAGGAGTTCGGCGATTCCCTCGATCGTATGACCCATCATCGAGCCGCCGATGTGGTCGGGGTGATAGTGGGTCGCCAGCGCTCCGGTGACCGTCATGTCGTCGGCGCCGACCAGATCGACGAGTTCGCGCACGGCGTAGGCCGGATCCACCAGCACGCATTGGCCTGAACGACGATCGCCGATCGCATACACGAAGTTGACCATCTGGGACGCCAGCGGATCGTCGACGGCGAAGTCACGACCGGAGAGCAGTTGACGGAAGTAGAGCGGAGTCGGAGACACGTGTCTACGCTAATTGCGATGTCGGCGGCACCGGAGATCGAAGCGTTGGGCCGACTGGTGGCAGGCCAGCAGATCCCGTTCGGAGGTGACCGCGTGGTGCGCGTCGGTACCGACCTCGCACACGAGTTCGTCGCAGGCGACCGTCTCGTCGTGGTGCAGTCGACAGGTGCGCTGCTGCACATCCCCGCCGCGGTCCACGCGCTCGTGGATCGCGCGGTGACCGAAGCGCACCAAGGCTTCGCCGCGCTCGCCGGGTGCAGCGATGATCAGATCTCCGACTTCTTCGATCGGTTCGCCGCGTCACTCGACGACGACACGACGTTCGACAAGATCGCCACCGCCAACGTTGCGGATGTGAACGAGGCAAGCAGTCGACGCCGTTCGACGACTCGACTCGTTCTCGACGCGACCATGCGTGAGGCGATGGTTGCAGGTCTGCGGGGATGGCGGGACTCGCCCAGCCGACGCGACGGCACGATCGGGCGGATCCAACATGCTCGGTGGTCGGTCGAGGCCCGTCGGGCGCCGCTCGGTGTTGTCGGCTTCGTGTTCGAGGGCCGACCGAACGTCTTTGCCGACGCATGCGGAGTGGTTCGCACCGGCAACTCGGTGGTGTTCAGGATCGGCTCCGACGCACTCCGTACGGCCAACGCGATCGTCGAGCATGCCTTGGCGCCGTCGCTGCGTGACTCGGGGCTGCCGCCGGGTGTCGTCAGGCTGGTCGACTCACCGACGCACGCAGCGGGCTACGCGCTGTTCGGTGACGGGCGACTTGCCCTGGCGGTGGCGAGAGGGTCGGGTCCAGCGGTGGTTCAACTCGGTGCGGTGGCGTCGCAGGCGGGGACATCCGTGAGCCTCCACGGCACGGGTGGGGCGTGGATGATCGTCGGTGGGCACGCCGACGCGGCCGTGCTGCAATCCGTTGTGACCGCCTCGCTCGATCGCAAGGTGTGCAACACGCTCAACGTCTGTGCCATCGTTCGTGAGCGGGCATCCGAGTTGATCCCCGCGTTCCTGGCGGGTCTCGACGCCGCGGCCGCCGAGCGCGGCGAGAGCGCACGGCTCCATGTCGTTGCCGGGGGCGAGGACGTGATCGTCGACGGGCGACTCGACCGCTCGGTCACCGTCAGGCGAGCCGACGGCGACCATGTCGAGAGTGCGGCGACCGTGATCGACATCGACGGTCTGGCGATCGAGTGGGAATGGGAGAATTCACCCGAGTTGACGCTCGTGATGGTCGACTCGGTCGACGAGGGTGCCGACCTCTGCAATCGCTACAGCGCCCACTTCGTGGCGTCGATGATCAGCGACGATCCAGCCGAGCAGTCGCGATTCTACGAACGCATCGACGCGCCGTTCGTGGGTGATGGCTTCACGCGATGGGTCGATGGGCAGTACGCGCTCGATGCACCCGAACTCGGCCTCTCGAACTGGCAGACGGGCCGAACTCTCGGGAGGGGCGCGATCCTGTCGGGTGACAGCATCCACACGGTGAGGTATCGAGCGGCGATGACCGATGCGTCGTTGCGACGCTGATGATCAGACCCAGATGCCCGTGATGTCGACGAGCAGGTAGGTGGGCTGGCTCGCAGTGACGCACACCGCACCTCGACCGTCGAGCATCACGGTGGCACCGTTGGCGACGGCGACCACGCCCTGGTAGTTGAGGTTCGACACGTTCGTGCCTCCACCGCACGGAACCACGGTCAGAAATCCGGGGACGGGTCCGCCGACGGCGACGACGTTGAGCGTGGCGGCTTTCGCGTTCGAGGTGATTCCGCGGGCTCCAGCGACCTGCACCTTGAAGACCTCGCCCGGCTGGATCATCCTCGGTCCTGCCCCGCCGTTGAGGTCCGGATGGTTCTGTCGTGTGTCGGTGAGTCGCAGCGGAGTGACCGGTACGAAGTCCAGTCCTCCGCTCGGCCCGAACCAGCCGTTGATGTCGATGAGGATATCGGTGGTGATGTTGCTGGTCAGACAGATCGTGCCGTCGCCAGCGGTCGGAATGATCGAGGAGTTCGCCTTGGCCAGCCACACCTTTGGATTCAGCGACGAGACCTCGGGTTCGGCGGCATCACACGGGAACGCTCGCACCCAACCGTGCTGGTCGGGCAAGACGCCGGTGATGTTCACGGCGACGGCCGAGGCGCCATCG
>JBGTEH010000334.1:0-2075 GCA_041747915.1 Ilumatobacteraceae bacterium | reverse complement strand
CGCTGGCGGTGCGCCAAGTGGCCGGGGAGCGGTTCGCCCGCGACATCGCGATGCTCGGCCACGGCGGCGACGCGGTGCTGCACCAGGTCGTCGCCTACGAATCCGACATGGCGGCCGTGTATGCGGGCTGCGATCTGCTCGTGGGCCGCGGTGGCGCGAGCACCGTGCACGAGGTCGCCGTCACGGGGACACCGGCGATTCTGGTGCCGTGGGCGGAGTCGGCCGACGACCACCAGACCGACAACGTGCGCTGGCTCAGCGAGGTCGGGGGTGCGGTGTTGCTCGCCGAGAGCGATCTGGCACAGCTCGGCGAGCGGATCGACGAACTTCGCTCGAATCCCACGCGAAGGAGCGAATTGTCGGCCGCCGCGCGCCGCCGGGGCGAGATGAGCCGATCGGGCGCCTTGGCCGGCCTGATCGAACGCGTCGCCGTAACATCTGCTGCATCGTGACGCCCCCCGTCTCCGCCCGATCCTCGTTCGACGCAGCGCGAATCGACGCCGCCGACCGTCTGCGGGCGCGCCCCATGGCGCATCGGGGCGCCCCGATCGCACCCCTCGATCTGGCGACTCCGCAGCGCCTGCATGTTGTGGGAGTCGGTGGGCCTGGCATGAGTGCGGTGGCCATCGCTCTCGCCGAGATGGGCCACACGGTGTCGGGCTCCGACCTGCGCGACCACCCGGTGCTCGAACGGGTGCGAGCCGCCGACGTGGAGGTCCGCATCGGCCACGAGCGCTCGCTGGTGCACGACGTCGACGCCGTGACGGCCTCGACGGCGGTTCCCGAGAGCAACATCGAACTCGACGAAGCCCGACTCACCGGTGTCGCAGTCCTCACGAGGGCTGGAATGCTGGCGTCGATCTGCGCGCAGGCCGACTCGATCGCCGTGGCGGGAACCCATGGCAAGACCACGACGACGTCGATGCTGATGCTCGTGCTCGCCGGTGCCGGTTTGCGCCCGAGCTTCATCATCGGAGGTGACGTCACCGACGTGGGAACCGGTGCCCAGTGGACCGCCGAGCGTTGGTTGGTCGTCGAGGCCGACGAAAGCGATGCAACGCACCTCGAATTGCCGCTGTACGCCACGATGCTGACCAACGTCGAGATCGACCACCTCGATCACTACGGGTCCTACGACGCGATCATCGACGGGTTCGACCAGTACCTCGCGAACGTGGTCGGCCCGAAGGTCGTGTGTGGCGACGATGCCGTGTGCATGGTGCTCGCCGATCGTCACGGCGCCATCACCTATGGGCTCTCCGCGTGGTGCGACGTCCGCGCCGTGGGCGTCGAGGCCACGAAGGGCGCCCTCGAGTTCACCATCGAACGACGGACCGTCAACGACACCTACGAGCCGTTGGGCGACATCGCGCTACCGCTACGCGGACTGCACAACGTGGCCAACGCAACCGGTGTGGTGGCAATGGCGCTCGAACTCGGTGTCGAGTTCGCCGACATCGCATCTGCGTTGGGTCGCTTCGGTGGTGTCGCCCGGCGATTCGACGTGCGAGGCGTCGATCGAGATGCGACGTTCGTCGACGACTACGCCCACCTGCCAACCGAGATCGATGTCGTGCTCGCCGCTGCGCGCACCAGCGGCGATGGCTGGACACGCGTGGTCGTGGTGTTCCAACCGAACCGCTACAACCGGATACAGGAGATGTGGAGCGAGTACGCCCACGCGTTCAACAACGCCGACCTGGTGGTGCTCACCGACATCTACCCGTCGGGGACGGTGCCGATTCCGGGCGTCACCGGCAAGTTGATCGTCAACGCCGTCACCGAGGCGCATCCCGAACTCCGCGTGGTGTGGCTTCCGCGGCGTGACGATCTCATCACCTTCCTGTCCAGGGAAGTGCGTGCGGGCGACGTGTGCATCTCGATGGGATGCGGTGACATCGCGACGCTGCCGGCCGAGGTGCTCGATGCACGTCGACGATGACGCCGACTCGAATCGATTCGCCGCAGCGCTCGACGTGCTCGGCACGCTCGCCGAGACCGACGTCGCCCTCGGGCCGCTGACCACGTATCGCGTCGGCGGGCCGGCAGCGGTTTTCGTGCGGGCACGCAGCCGC
>JBGTEH010000333.1:0-7400 GCA_041747915.1 Ilumatobacteraceae bacterium | reverse complement strand
GCCACCCGATCGCCACCGGCTGATCGCCGAGCGCCGCAGCGGCGCGCGCCACCGTTGCCGCGGCCAGCGTGTGAGGGTGGCGGGCAAAACCCTCCGCTGCGTAGTGAGCGGCATCCTCGAACCGTCCGACGCGCATGAGTTGATTGGCGAGTACGTACTCGTTCCAGGGATCGCCCACCGGAAATGGCTCGGGTAGGAGATCGATCAGCGCTGCCACCTCGGATGTCCGAAGGGTGACCGGCGGCGGCGGTTCGTCCGGTCGGTGATGACTCAATGCGTTCACGAGGATGCGGCGCGCCTTTGGCTCCTTGCCGGCCCGCAATGCATCGTCGGCCGCATGCCAGGGTGACACCGGCTCCTTGGTCGAGCCGAGCATCTGCAACTGCGTGACGAGGATGAAGCCGACCACGATGATGAAGCCGCGGTACCGCTCGTTCGTGAAGGCCACCACGCAGAACGCCAAGGTCAGCCCGAGCGAGAACCACAACATCAGACGCTCCGCCCGCCCCGGCAGGATGCGGTCGAGCGCCGTGGTGACGATGTTTCCGCCGTCGAGCGGCAGGATGGGCACGAGGTTGAACAAGCCGATGACCGGGCCGGCCCAGAAGATCGCCCAGGTCGCCGGATTCCCGTCGAGCGATGATGGCGTCAACACGTCGGCACCCATCGCCAAGAGAATCGCCACGCTCGTGACGATCTGGATGCCGGGCCCGGCGAAGGAGATGCCAATCGATTCGAGACGTGAGATCGGCCGGGTCGGCACGTAGGACGCATACCCGGCGAGGAAGTTCAGCGAGATCTCGGCGCGCGCTCCGGCGCGGCGTGCAGCGACCGCGTGGCCGAGCTCGTGTACCAGGGTGAATACTCCGAGCGCTCCAGCGAGCCACAGGCCGTAGTCGTCGCCGTAGAGCACGACGATCAGCACCAACATCATGATGAAGCCGGGTCGAACGTGAACGGGGAATCCCAGCAACCGGAACATCGAGTCGAAGGTTACGACCCAATCGTCGAGCAGTGACGGCACGAGCCTGCGATGCGTCGCGGCTCGCTGCCTAGACTCGACCGCCGTGACCTACGTCTATGCCTTCGATCACAAGCACCGCCGCCCTCCCATGGAGTACAAGGACCTACTGGGTGGGAAGGGAGCGAACCTCGCCGAAATGACGAGCGTGCTCAAGCTGCCTGTGCCGCCTGGATTCACGATCTCGACCGATGCGTGTCGCGACTACATGCACGGCGGATGGCCGGAGGGTCTCAGCGGTGAGGTGACCAAGCAGGTCGCCAAGCTGGAGCGCACCATGGGTCGCAAACTCGGCGACGCGTCGGATCCGCTGCTCGTGAGCGTCCGCTCGGGCGCCAAGTTCTCGATGCCCGGCATGATGGACACCGTCCTCAACCTCGGCCTCAACGATGCCAGCGTCAAGGGTTTGGCGTCGGTCACCGACAACCCGCGCTTCGCATACGACTCGTACCGTCGATTCATCGCCATGTACTCGCGCATCGTGCTCGACATGGACGGCGAGCCGTTCGAGCATGGACTCGAAGCCGCGAAGGAGGCCGCCGGTGTCACGAACGACGCGGGGCTCGACGAGAGGGCGCTGAAAGCACTCTGCAAGAAGTACCTCGCCACTGTCAAGAAGGCCACCGGCCAGCCGTTCCCGCAGGAGCCGCGGGCGCAACTCGACGGTGCCGTCGAGGCTGTGTTCAAGAGCTGGAACGGGGCGCGCGCCATTGCCTATCGCGTCCGCGAGAAGATCAGCCACGAACTCGGTACGGCCGTCAACGTCCAAGCGATGGTCTTCGGCAACCGCGACGACAATTCGGCCACCGGTGTGGGCTTCACCCGCAATGCGGCCACCGGTGAGAACGTCGCGTACGGCGACTTCCTCGTCAACGCCCAGGGCGAGGACGTCGTCGCCGGCATCCGCAACACCGAGACGCTCGACGACATGCAACGTGAGTTCCCTGTGATCCACGACGAACTCCTGGCCATCTTCGTCCGCCTCGAGGCGCACTACGAGGACATGTGCGACACCGAGTTCACCATCGAGCAGGGCAAGCTCTGGATGCTGCAGACTCGCGTGGGCAAGCGCACCGGCGCAGCCGCGCTCAAGATGGCCGTCGACATGACAAAGGGCACCAAGGACGGCGTCGGCGGCACGTGGAAAATCAGTCGCGAGGAAGCCGTCAGCCGCGTGTCGGCCGACCACCTCGACTCAGTCCTGCACCCGCAGTTCGCGACGAAGGGTAAGGCCCTCGCCAAGGGGCTCGGTGCCTCGCCCGGGGCTGCGGTCGGTGCCGTGTACTTCACCGCCGACGAGGCCGAGTCCGCGGCGAAGAAGGGTGAGAAGGTCATCCTGGTCCGCAGCGAGACCAGCCCGGAAGACGTCCACGGCATGATGGTCGCGCAGGGCATCCTCACCGCTCGCGGCGGGCTCGTCAGCCATGCAGCCGTCGTCGCTCGCGGCTGGGGCACTCCGGCGATCGTCGGTGCCGATGCGATTCGAATTGCGGGCAAGGAGTTCCGCGTCGGTGACACCGTCGTCAAACAGGGCGACGTGATCTCGATCGACGGCACGAGCGGCGACATCGTTCTGGGAGCGCTCGAGATGAAGGCGGCGGAACCCCCAGCAGAGTTCGACGTGATCCTCACCTGGGCCGACGCGATCCGCAAAGGCAAGCTCGCGGTTCGAGCCAACGCCGACACGGGCGTCGACGCCGCGCAGGCTCGTGAGCTCGGCGCCGAGGGAATCGGCTTGTGTCGAACCGAGCACATGTTCCTGGCCCCCGATCGCCTCCCGATCGTCCGTGAGATGATTCTCGCGGACACTCCGAAGCAGGAGGAGAAGGCGCTCGAGAAGCTGCGCGCCGCGCAGCAGGCCGACTTCGAGGACATCCTCGAGGCGATGGACGGCCTGCCGGTCACCATCCGCCTGCTCGACCCGCCGCTGCACGAGTTCCTTCCGTCGACCGAGGAGTTGCGCGTCAAGGAGGCCAAGAAGGGCAAGCTCACGGCAAAGGAGCGAAAGATGCTCGCCGCGGCCGAGTCCTGGGAGGAGCACAACCCGATGATCGGTACCCGTGGCGTTCGCCTCGGTGTGATCAAGCCGGGGCTCTACGCGATGCAGGTGCGAGCCCTGCTGGCCGCAGCCGCCAAGCTGCGCGAGGCGGGCAAGAAGCCGATCGTCGAGATCATGATTCCGCTGACGGTGACCCGCGAGGAGATGGCGCTCGCGCGCAGCTGGGTCCAGGCCGAGATCGACACCGCGCTCAGCGGCATGAAGCGCAAGCCGACCATCACCATCGGCACGATGATCGAGACGCCGCGCGCGGCCCTGCGTGCCGACGAGATCGCCGAGGTCTCCGACTTCTTCAGCTTCGGTACCAACGACCTCACGCAGCTGACCTTCGGATTCAGCCGGGACGACGTCGAGAGCCGCATGATGCCCGCCTACCTCGAACAAGGTCTCTTGAAGGCGAACCCATTCGACACGATCGACCAGACGGGGGTCGGCGAGTTGGTGTACTTGGGCGCTGAGCGCGGCCGAGCGACCAAGCCCGGGCTGAAGCTGGGCGTGTGCGGCGAGCACGGCGGCGACCCACAGTCGATCGACCTCTTCTACAAGGCTGGGCTCGACTACGTGTCGTGCTCGCCGTTCCGTGTTCCGATCGCCCGGCTCTCGGCAGCGCAGTCGGTGATCCGGGCCTCGTCCTGAACCCTCAGCGATTCTGGCGGGCGCGGCGTTCGGTCATGGCGACGACGTGAACACCACGGCAGACTCGCAGACAGCAGATCTGTCGAGGGGTTCCGGACCGGGCGGCGTCTAATCTGATCGCCTGATGGGGATCGTCGACGAGGACATCGAGCGGCTCAGGTCGACGGTGTCGATCGTCGACACGATCCAGCAGTACGTGGCCCTCAAACGCGTGGGTCGCAACTGGGTCGGGCTGTGCCCGTTCCACGCCGAGAAGAGTGGATCGTTCAACGTCCGCGAAGAGACCGGTCGCTACAAGTGCTTCGGCTGCGACAAGGGCGGCGATGTGTTCACGTTCATCCAGGAGATCGAGCACACCGACTTCCCGGGAGCGGTCGAACACCTCGCGGCGAAGGCGGGGATCCAACTCACCTACACCACGACCGGCCAGTCGAAGGAACGGGCGCGCCGCAAGGAACTCGTCGAGGCGATGGGTGAGGCAGTCGAGTGGTACCACCAACGATTGCTCAGCGATCCCGACGCCCGCGCAGCGCGCGATTACCTCCGACGACGCGGCCTCTCGGGAGACATCGCACGACAGTTCAAGTTGGGCTGGGCACCCGACGATTGGGACGCTCTGTCGCGGGGGCTGGGGGCGTCCGCCGACGTCATGCAGGCCGTCGGGCTGGCCTTCCGGAACAAACGAAACAAGATGCAGGACTCGTTCCGGGCCCGGGTGCTGTTCCCGATCTTCTCCGAATCAGGCGAGGCGCTGGCCTTCGGCGGTCGGATCCTGCCCGGCTCGGACGACCCCGCCAAGTACAAGAACTCGTCGGAGACCCCGATCTACACCAAGTCGAAGGTCCTCTACGGGCTCAATTGGGCCAAGGCCGACATCGCCAAGCACGACCAGGTCGTGGTGTGCGAGGGCTACACCGACGTGATCGGATTCCATCGCGCCGGAGTTGCTCGCGCGGTAGCCACCTGCGGCACGGCGTTGACCGAAGAGCACGTCCGTCTGCTCAAGCGATATGCGAGCAGGGTGGTGCTGGCATTCGACGCCGACGCGGCCGGCCAGGGCGCAGCGGCGCGCTTCTACGAGTGGGAGGAGGCACACAAGGTCGAGGTCCAGGTGGCCAGGCTGCCGCAGGGTCGCGACCCCGGCGATCTCGCCCAATCCGATCCGGATGCGCTGGTCCACTCGGTGGCCGACCCGGTTCCCTTCCTGAAATTCCGAGTCGACCGCACACTCGTTGGACAACCCCGGCAATCTCCGGAGCAGCGGGTTCGGCTCGCCGAGTCGGCAATGACGGTCGTCAACGAGCACCCCAACGTGGAGCTGCGCAAGCTGTACGCCGGCGAGGTGGCCGCGACACTCGGCATTCCGATCGGCGACCTGGTCCAGATCGCCGAGCGGCGGTCGCGGCGGCCTGCGATCCAGGTGGCGCCGAAGCGTTCGACGGGGCCGATGGAGAACGCCGAATTCGCCGCTCTCGTTCTGCTGGTCCAATCCTGGGACGACATCGCCCCGTGGCTGATCGAGGCATTGTTCGACGACGAGGCCAACCGGATGGCGTTCGTCGCTCTCGCCGACACCCAGGGCGACCTCCAAGCAGCCCTCGAACTCGCGTCGCCCGATGCGCGCGAGGTGCTCGAACGGGCAGCGGTGACCGATCTGAACCTGGTGCCCGACGTCGAAGCGCGCACGCTGATCGGCGCGGCGACGCGTCGCGAGCTTCGCTCGCGATCGCGATTGATCGACACCGCCTCGATCGAGGAAGACCGCACGGCGCAGCTGGAACTGCAAGCTCTCAACGACACCGATCGAGAACGCGCTCTGGCCGCTGCCGACGTCTTGCTAGGTTGGCTTGATCGACGATCCGCGGAACGCAACGGTGGGGGCTGATTCGACCCAACGCGATCCGGCTGCTGTTTTCGCAGCGGTGCCGTTCGTGGGCGTCGATCACGACGAGTGGCACGACCTGATCGGACGCGGCCGCGAGATGGGTCGACTCCACGCCGAGGACGTCGCCCACGTGTTGCGCCACGTCGAATTGACCAGTGATGTGTTGGTCGAGGTGCACTCCGCAATGGCCGACCAGGGCATCACGATCGATGTCGAGGTCGAGCACGTCGATGACACCCCTGCGACGTTGACCCGACGGGTGGTGGTCGAGGGTCACCGCACCGACGATGAGGTGGAGAAGTTGCTCGAGCGCGGTCGGAGCCGTCGCACGCGCAAGGCCTCGCCGAAGGGCGACGGCAGCACGTCGGACGCCGTGCGGATGTACCTGCGCGAGATCGGCCAGGTCGACTTGCTGACGACGGAGGACGAACGTCGCCTGGCACAGCTCATCGAGGAGGGCAAGATCGCCGCCCGACGCGTCGACGAGCAGGGTCCATCGCTCGCCGCCGGTGAGGACCGGATGTTGATGCGCGCCGTGAGTCGTGGCGAGCGTGCCAAGAGCGAGCTCACGCAGGCCAACCTTCGCCTCGTCGTCAGTATTGCCAAGCGGTATTCCGGCCGCGGAATGCAGTTGCTCGACCTGATCCAGGAGGGCAATCTCGGTCTGATGCGGGCGGTCGACAAGTTCGACTACACCAAGGGTTTCAAGTTCTCGACGTACGCCACGTGGTGGATCCGACAGGCGATCACCCGAGCGATCGCCGACCAGGCGCGCACGATCCGGATCCCGGTGCACATGGTCGAACACATGAACCGTGTGATGCGGGTCAAACGTCAGATGCACCAGGAACTCGAGCGCGAGCCGACCATCGAGGAGCTCGCGGCCAAGGTGCAGCTCGAGCCGGATCGGATCCGCGAGTTGCTGCGCTACTCGCTCGACCTACTGTCGCTCGATTCGCCGGTGGGTGAAGAGGACGAACTCAACCTCGCCGACTTCATCGAGGACGTGTCGGTCGACAGCCCGGCCGATGCAGCGACCAGGATGATGCTGCACGACGCGGTGGGCGAGGTGCTCGGGGAGCTGTCGGAGCGCGAGCAGGAGATCGTGCGGTTGCGGTTCGGGCTCGACGGAGGTCGCGCCAAGACGCTCGAAGAGGTCGGCCAAGAGTTCGGCGTGACCCGCGAGCGCATCCGCCAGATCGAGGCGAAGACGTTGGCCAAGCTGCGCCACCCGCAACGGTCCGAGCGCCTGCGCGAGTTCCTCGAAGTCGAATAGCTCTCGATCTGGGGTCTGCCCGATCGCGACACCTCAATCGCCACGACGGGTGATCCGAACGGAGGTGGTGCCCGAACCACGGGCATGAAGCCCCTTTCCACCCGCTGGGTCGCCGCACTTGGTGCGCTCGCCGGCATCGTTGCTGCTCTCGTCGCCCTAGGCGTCGCAGAACTGATCGCCGGACTCTCGCGTTCGTGGCGCTCTCCGATCATCGATGTCGGCGATCGGGTGATCGACAACGTCCCTGTCTTCCTCAAGGACTTCGCGATCGACACGTTCGGGACGAACGACAAGCGGGCACTGCTCATCGGCATCGGGATCATCCTGCTCGGGTACGCAGCACTCATCGGTGCACTGGCGTTCGTCCGCCGCATCGAAATCGGTCTCATCGGCATCGGCGTCTTCGGTGTCGTCGGCGCTCTGGCCGCCACGTCGAACCGGGCGAGCGGATCGCTCGACGACGCGATCCCCACGATTGTCGGCGCGGCCGCCGGCGCCGCGGCCCTGTGGCTCGCCCACCGAG
>JBGTEH010000332.1:0-1604 GCA_041747915.1 Ilumatobacteraceae bacterium | reverse complement strand
CGACAGCGCCATCCGGCCTGGTCGAGCCGCCAGACGAAATCGACGTCCTCGCCGAACCGCAAGGTCGGGTCGAACCCGCCGATCGCGTCGAACGCATCGACGCGCACCACGAGAGCGGCGCCAGGCACATAGCTCACCCGCGTGCCGGCGCGCACTCGCGCCGGTTCGCTTCCGAGGTCGAGTGGTGAACCACGCTCGCCCGTGACCCTGGGGGCGACGAGACCGACCGCCGGATCGTCGAAATGACCGAGGAGTGCTTCGAGCCACCCATCGGTCGCTTCCACGTCGCTGTCGACGAATGCCACGAGGTCGGTGGTGACGAACGGACGTGCCGCGTTGCGAGCCACGGCGGGACCGCTGGTGACGGCGAGGCGGTGGGTGGCGCCGGGCATCGGCGGCGATGATCCGTCATCGATCGTGATGCGCCCGTCGCGACGAGCTGTGCTGGCCGGATCGGTGCGCAACTGAGGCGTCACGACCGTCACGTCATTGCGACCGAACCGTGGTCGGTCGGTCGGTGTCGGATGAATCGCACCGGCATCGAGCAGCCGATCGACGAGGAGCGACGTCTCGATGTCGTCGCCGCGCTCGATCCGGTCGACCACGGCCGCTCCGGTCTCGGTGGTGCGCAGCAGACGGAGTGGGGAACCGGCGACCACGACGGTTCCGAACCGTTGCCACGAGCTGTCGAGTCGAGCGCGCACGATGTTGATCAGGCCGTGGCGTGATCGGCGTCGATCGGACGCCATCGCTCGATCTGATGGACGAGATCCTCGACGAACGCTGTGATGAACGTCTCGCCCTCACCCCCTGATGCGCCGTGGGGGTCGCCGAGGACGCCGTTGGCGCTGATCGCTCGCACACCGTTCGTTCGCAGGTCCTCGATCGACGAGTCTGCCCCCGGCACGGCCAGTTCGAGGCGGACCAGGCCGGGATCGATCGCCAACATCATCGAGGTCTCGATGCGACCCGCGTGGAGATCGGCCGGCCCGCCGTCGCGCCGTCGTGGCCACGATGGCCACCAGCCCAAAACCATCCGACTCTCGTTGGTGAGCGTCGTCACGGCATCGGCCACCGCTGCGTGATTGCCGCCGTGACCGTTGACGAGCACCACACCGGCGGCCCAGTCGGCGCTGCGCACGAGTTCGACCAGGACCGCCGTGGTCGTGGCGGCACCGATCGACAACGTGCCGGGGAAGTCGGCATGCTCGCCAGAGGCGCTGACCGAGATCGTGGGACCGATCATCAAACCGTCGGTGCGATGCACGGCGCGGCCGGCGATCTCCTCGGCGATGATCGTGTCGGTCGCGAGCGGAAGGTGGGGGCCGTGCTGCTCGGTCGAACCAATGGGGAACAGCAAGATCGGCGACAGCGTGCCATCGTCGGAGCGCCGACCGATGGCGCCCTCGATGTCGTTCCAGGTGGCATCACCGAGACGCATCGCTGCGCTCCGGCGCCTCGTTGGGCTCTGACCCAACATCGGGAACTGGCCGAGACGGGATCGCGTAACCCCACTCGTCGAGCTGGTCGAGGATGCGCGCCGCGGCGGCGGCCGGCTCGAGGGCGACCGTTTCGGCGTGGCCGTCGTCGCCGCCCACGTCGAG
>JBGTEH010000331.1:0-2586 GCA_041747915.1 Ilumatobacteraceae bacterium | reverse complement strand
GACCACGACCACCCGGCGTCCGGCACGCGCGGCAGCCACGCCGAGCGCGGCGGCCGTGGTGGTCTTGCCAACACCGCCGGGGCCGCACGTGACGATCAATGACGCGGTCGCCACGTCGTCGGCGAACGACGTGGCGACCTCGGCCTTCGCCGGGCTCATGGCGGTGTCCCATCGACGAACGGTTCGGCCAGAGCGTCGGCGAGCACGCCCAGATGATGCAGCGTGAGGCGCGGTGTCGGCAGCCGTGGCAACGTGACCATCGGCCGCCCGAGTGTGCTGGCGAGTCGATCGATCTGCTGGCGTTGACGTTCGAGTCGTGCACGACCGAACTCGCTCGACGAGGCGAGAGCCGCCTTCGCCGCCGCCGTCAACGTGACCTTCTGGGAGCGCGCGGCCATCGCCGGGCTCTTCGCCAGACCGGGCCGCTCGGGCCAGCATGCGTTGACGATGAGCGGAAGCAGCGTCATGCCGATGTCGCCGACGAGCTCGTCGGCGAGTTCGATCGCCTCCGTGACCGGTGTCTCCTCGGGCAGGGTGACGATCATCGCCTGACAGCGCTGCGGGTCACGCAACATCGCGTCGACTTCGACGGCCTGGTCGCGCACCGGCCCCGACTGGACGACATCGGACAGTCCGCTCGCGGAACGCAGGAACGGCGCAGCGTGCCCTGCGGGCGGGGCATCCACGATGATCAGGTCGGCCGCCCGCTCCCGTTCGAGTTCCTTGATCTTGCCGAGCACGAGCAGATGCTCGAGACCGGGGGTCGCCGCGGCAATCATCGGCAGCGACGCCGCCGACGCAGCGCGACGCAGCATGCCGCCGACGCCCTTCAGTTCGAGATAGTCGCCAAAGGCCTGGTCAGCCGGGACCGTGCGCCCACGAACCTGCCCCGCTCCCTTGATCCGACGCAGGATCCGATCGTTCTGATCGAGTTCTCGACCGCCGAGCAACGGGCCCATCCCGGGACGACCGTCGACGGCCACGAACAACACGTCGGCACCTTCGCGTGCGGTCGCCAGCGCGTACGCAGCAGCGACCGTGGACGATCCGACGCCTCCCTTGCCGGCCACGACCGCAACTCGCGTGCTCGTGAGCCAGCCGACATCCATCCCCCGCCACCGTACCGCCGACTTCGCGCCCCGCGTCCGACGACGGGCTAGACAGGAGTGATGACCACGGCTGCCAGGACCGGCCCGCTGCTGGGCGTTCGGGTCCTCGAACTCGGGAACTTCATCGCCGGCCCGTTCGCCGGACAGCTCCTCGGCGACTACGGCGCGGAGGTGATCAAGGTCGAGGCGCCCGACGGCGATCCGATGCGTCACTGGGGCGTGAGCCTCGACGACCAGAGCCTGTGGTGGCCGATCATCGCCCGCAACAAGCACTCGGTGGTGGCCGATCTGAAGAATCCCGACGACCTCGCGTTCGTCCAGCGTCTGGCGTCCGAGTGCGACGTGATCATCGAGAACTTCCGCCCCGGGGTGCTCGCCAAGTTCCGCCTCGATCACGCCACGCCGGCGGCGACCAACCCCGGCGTGATCGTGACACACGTGTCGGGGTTCGGTCAGAGCGGTCCACGATCGTCAGAAGCCGGGTTCGGATCGATCGGTGAAGCAGTGGGTGGGATCAGGCACACCACGGGCGACGCCGACCGACCGCCAGCGAGGTGCGGAATCAGCCTCGGCGACTCGCTGGCCGCGATGTTCGCCGTCATCGGCACGCTGGCCGCATTGCACGAACGCTCCATCAGTGGCATCGGGCAAGAGGTCGACGTGGCCATCTACGAGGCCGTGGCCGCGTTGATGGAATCGACCATGGTCGATTACGACGTGGCCGGCGTGCTTCGCAACCGGTCCGGCGGAACGTTGCCAGGCGTCGCTCCGGCCAACGCGTATCCGACGCGTGACGGCTCCGAGGTGCTGATCGCGGGCAACGCGGACAGCGTTTTCATCCGGCTGTGCGAGGCGATCGGGCGGCCGGAACTCACGCGCGACGAGCGGTTCGCAACGCACGTCGCCAGGGGCGTCAACGAACGCGAACTCGATGCGCTGGTCGCCGCCTGGACGGCCACACTGGACGCAGACGATCTGCTGGTGCGCCTGCGTGACTTCAGCGTCCCAGCCGGACGGGTGTACACGGCTGCTGACATGCTCGCCGACGACCACTACCACGCCCGCTCGATGATCGAGCGCCACATGTCGCGCGCTGGCGTCGACACGGCGATGCTGGGCGTCGTGCCGAAGTTCTCGCGCACCCCCGGCAGCGTCCACGACGTCGGTCCCACCCTCGGCGAGCACACCCACCTCCACCGCATTACTCCAGGGGTCAGACCCCCGGCGTAACGCTAGAACTCTTCGTCGAAGCTGACGGCGCCTTCGACGCCGGTCTGGTACGAGCTGACGGTGCGCTCGAAGAAGTTCGACAGCCCCTGGACGTCTTGGAGCTCCATGAAACTGAACGGGTTCTTCGAGCCGAACTCGGGTGCGTAGCCGAGCTGCGCCAGGCGCTGGTCGGCGACGAACTCGAGATACGTACGAGTGTCACCGAGGCTCATGCCGGGAACGCCCTCGCCGAGCACGTCGGCCGCGA
>JBGTEH010000330.1:0-2927 GCA_041747915.1 Ilumatobacteraceae bacterium | reverse complement strand
GCGTGGCCCTCGGTGAAGATCGACGAGATCACCTCGCACACGGCACCGACACGCTCGGTGAGCGTGTCCAGATTCGGTGGATCGAAGGGAATTCGTGCGGCCCTGACCTTCGTCTTGGCGCGGGTGAGTCGTCGCGTCATCGTCTCTTCGGAGACCAGAAAGGCGCGGGCGATCTGTGGCGTCGAGAGCCCGGCCACGATCCGTAAAGTCAACGCGACCTGGGCCTCTGGGGCGAGCGCGGGGTGGCAGCATCCCACCAGGAGCGCGAGCTGATCATCGAGGGCCTGCTCACTGTCGGGGTCGGAGTGAGCCGACTCCGTGCTGTCGGAGCTGACGGTTGCGACATCGGCGGCCAATGCCGGGAGACGATCCTCGAATCGCCGCATTCTGCGGATCTGATCGATGGCCTTGCGTCGTCCGGTCGTGACCAACCAGGCACCCGGTCGCTCAGGGACCCCATCGGTGGGCCATCGTGTCGACGCTTCGATGAAGGCGTCTTGTGCTGCGTCTTCTGCGATGGTGAGGTCGCCGACGTCGCGCATGAGGGTGGCCACCAGCCGTGGCCACTCAGTGCGGAAGACGTCGGCGGCACTCATCAGATCTGTCAGCAGACCGAGCGGTCGGCCTTGTCAGCCGTCGAATTCCATGACCGGTCGAACTTCGATCGTGCCAAAGTGGGAGTTCGGGATCCTGGCGGCCCAGTCGAGTGCTTCGTCGAGGTTGGCGACGTCGATCACGTAGTAGCCGCCGATCACTTCCTTGGACTCGATGAACGGCCCGTCGGTCACGATGCGCTTGCCATCGCGAACTTTGACGGTGCTTGCGGTGTCGGCGCCTTGCAGCGCTTCGCCGGCGACCATGGCGCCCGCCTCAGCGAGAGCCTGGCTGTAGGCAGCCCATTCGCCCATGTAGGGGCCAAACGTTTCGCTGCCGGGGGCTGGTTCGTCGGCGGGGTTGCTTGCGAGGAGGAGCATGTACTTCATGTCGTGACGTCCTTTGTGTCGATGATCATTGTTGATTGTCACAGACACGACGAACGACGGAACGAAATCCGGACACATACGCCGAGAATCCGCCCCCAAATTCGGGTCGCTCACGGTGCGCTTCCTCGACGTAGGTCGTCGGCGAGTCGATCGTCGTTCTCGCAGTGTTTCACCGACGTCGATATCCCAACTACTGGCTGGAACGTTCCGAGTGGTGGTCCAGCGATGCGGGCAGCCGTCCGGGAAGGCAACGCTGAACCTCAAGATCGCCTCGAGTTCTCGAAGGTCGGCTGACCGCCGAATCATCCAATATTTCGTCCACGGAACTCACCGGAGCTTCTTGGATGTGGCCGGTACCCGACGGACACCGAAGTCGCAAAAAGCCTGCTCAGCGGCACCATGCGGCCGATCTCGATCGTCTCGCGAATCGTCGCCACGGGTTTGCGGAACGACGATGTCCGTCGAGAGCCGCAGCGTCGACGTGACAGCGGTGAGATGCGCGAGTGCTGTCCTGACGCCCACCTGCATACGATCGACAGCAGGCGGTGGTTCCAACCGCCGAGTGAGCGAACCGGAGTGCCGGAGGCGAGGGACCAATGACCGAACGACTGCGCTACGCAGACGGACCAACGACGGAGGTGTCCCGAGTGATCGCAGCGTCGCCCGGCGACCTGTGGGTGTACGTGGCTGACATCGATCTGCCCGCCAGGTTCTCCTCGGAATTCCAGGGTGCCGAATGGCTCGATGGTGCAACGGGGCCAGCGCTCGGTGCCCGCTTCCGCGGGACGAACGACCATCGCGTCGTCGGTACGTGGCAAGTGGAGTGCACCATCGTCGAGTACGAGCCCGAGCGGGCGATCGGCTGGATCGTCGCCGATCCTACCGATCCCGCGGCACGCTGGAGATTCTCGCTCGAACCGGTCGACGGCGGCACGCTCCTCACCCAGTGGTGCCAGATCGGTCCAGGCCGCAGCGGGCTCAGCCCAGCGATCGAGCGGATGCCCGATCGCGAGCACGAGATCGTCGAGCGCCGCCTCGGCGAACACGCCGCCAACATGCAGAAGAACCTCGACGGAATCGCCCACCTCGTCGAGCAATCCTGACGACCGGGTCGGATCCCGATCCGTCGCCCGTAGAGGTAGGTGTCGATCGGCCGCTCGAGGTCGTTGACGAACGCGTGCACCTCGTCGTCCGGCGTCCCCATGGTGACTCACGTACTTCTGCTGACGAGTGGTTTGGGTTGCGCACCTCGTGGGTACAGCCGCCGGGAAATCTTGGCCGTTGCTCCGGACCCCGGTGATGCGTCAACGGTGATACCGACGTTCGGTGTCGCCGATTGAGATCCCGGAACCAACAAGGAGCGACGATGACCCAACTCACCAGACCGGATCGGATCGACGAGCGTGCACTCGAAGATCTGATCGAGGAATCCCAGGACCTGCACACGGATGCCATGGCGGTGGGCCGCGAGACGCTGCCCGACCTCGCGGACTTCGCGTCCGATCGCCGTCGGGCCGGATATCGAGCGGACGCTGTCGCCATGGCCGACTTCATTCGGGACCGCCAGGAACTCATCCACCGAGTGTCGATGGCCGTCGGCGGCGTGTTCGGCGTCGGCGCGGTCACCTACGCCTTCGCCGGTACCGCTGCAGCAGCGGACGGGGACATCGACGTGATGCAGCTACAAACTGCGGTGTCGCTCGAACTCCTCGCCGTCGCGACCTATGCGGCGGCACTCACGCTGCCGTTCATCGCCGATGGCAACCCGGTGATCGTCAAGTTCGCGGAGACCACCATGAGTCAGCACGACGAGCATCGACAGGCGTTCTCGGCACAGACCGAAGTTCTCGGCGGGACGGATCAGACCGCTACGAACGCCAAGTACACCCCGATCGTCGAGGCCGCGAAGCCGACGCTGGCGGCACCGATCGATGTGGTCACACT
>JBGTEH010000329.1:0-3152 GCA_041747915.1 Ilumatobacteraceae bacterium | reverse complement strand
CTGTGGATCGCTCAGGCGGATCGAGGCCTCGTGCGCCGGACGGAGCTGTTCAGACCAAAACGTCGCGTAGAAGTCTGAAGCGCGGTCCCATCCGTAGCGTTGGACGCGACGCTGCAGCTTTGGTTCCACGTCAGGCTGTCGGCGACCGGATTGAAACCGTTCGCTTCATCGGCGTCTCAGCGGAGAACACGTCGCGGTACGGGCTGAGGATGTCGCCCTCGTCGAGCACCCGGAGAATGTCAGCCTCCGGCGCCGTACTCTCCACGCTCACGTGGTATCGGACTTCGCTGTAACCAGGCCGCGCCGCCGCCTCCATCGAGAGCATGCCGACGACATCGAAGTCGGCCTCGATCTCGACGCTCACCGTGGCCAGATCGACACCAAGTCGCGCTGCCCGCATCTGATAACCCATCGCAAGGCAGCTGCCGAGTGCAGCTCGCCCGAGCACCCCCGGCGACGGCCCAGAGCCCTCGCCACCCATGGTCTCAGGGAGATCGGTCTCGAATCGAAAGGCGCCCTCCTCGCTCGTGCAACGAAGCCGGCTGGTGACGGTGCTGATCGAGCGCTCGGTACCGATACCGACGCTGGGGTGCTTCGTGACAGCGTTCTCGATCCGGTCGAGAGCAACGCGCAGCGACTCTGGGGCTGGCGCTTCGGTCGACACATTTTCACCGTACACCACTGCTCCTCGCCACCATGACGAGCCGCTCACCACCATCAATATCGACGGTTCCGGACCATCGCTCACGTAACGAACGAGCCAACAAACCCGCTATCGGGGTGCCGACGCCGACGCCCATAACGTGAGCGCAATAACACGCCGCCCGCCAACGGCCGGCCACTCGATACCGGCCCTGATGCAGTGTCACGAAATGGCGCCCGCCGAGCGGCGTTCCCCGATGGTGTCGTCTCCCCCGGGTCATGGTTGCGCCGGGGTTTCGGTTCGGGCAGGCTCTTCTGTAGACGAGCACAGGATTCGAGGAGGGGGCGTGGCTACCGAGCATCAGATGGTCGAGGTCCCGGCGAGGCCAGCACCGTTCTCGTTGGAGCCAACGAAGACGGCCGTCGTTGTCGTGGACATGCAGAACGATTTCGCGTCGACGGGTGGGATGTTCGATCGGGCTGGCATCGATATCACCTGCATTCAGGCGATCGTCCCCAACGTGCGTGCAGTGCTCGAATCTGCGCGCGCGAACGAGTTGCCGATCGTGTACCTGAAGATGGGTTTCCTTCCCGATCTGGAGGACGCCGGTTACCCCATGTCTCCGACGTGGCTGAAGCACGCGGCTCTCCGCGTCGGCGATCCCGTGACATCCCCGAATGGTGAGCCCTCCCGCGTCCTCGTACGAGACTGCTGGAACACCGACATCGTCGACGAGTTGGCCCCAGGCGCAGACGACGTGGTGCTGTACAAGACCCGCTACAGCGGCTTCTACAGGACCGACTTGGACGACGTGCTCCGTCGTAGAGGTGTCGAGCGTCTGATCGTTGTCGGTGCGACAACGAGTGTCTGTGTCGATTCAACGGTTCGCGACGCCATGTTCCGTGACTACCACTGCCTCATCGTGAGCGACGCGACGGCCGAGCCGATCGCGCTCGACGCTCCACGATCCAACCACGAAGCGTCGCTCCTCACCCTGGAGTTGCTCTTCGCGCACGTCGCCACCTCGTCGGATCTCGTCACGGCTCTCGACACGAACACCGCCGTCTCGGCGTGAGGACGAAGGCCTCGGCCCCGCAGGTCATGCGATGCAAGTGGACCCGGCACGACGGGCATCAGACCTGGTCACGCATGACACCATCGAGCCGAGGAGTTGAACCGTGGACGACTGGCGTACTACCAGCGATCTGACTGAGTGGGGCACTCGGTAACGGCGCACGTAATCCCGGTCCGAATACGGGCGGGCGCGCCACAGTGCGGCCCAACTCGTGGCACCCGATAATCCCGGCGGTGACGGCGGTTTCGGATTGGCGCGAGCGTGGTTGGTCCCGTCTCCTCGGGAGGCTGGGTCACGCAAGGAGGCCATCATGGCCGACACCACTGGAGGCACCATTGTTCACACCGTCGAGGTCGTCCGCTACGACGATCCGGTGATCATTACCGAACGGGTCGCTGTCGCGGCGTTCATCGCCGGCTACACCGATCCGACACGTCGGAGCTACGCAACGGATCTGCGGATCTTCGCTGCCTGGTGCCACGACCACGGCGTCAACTTGTTGAGTGTCAAGCGCCCGCACCTCGAGACGTTTGCCCGGTGGATGGAACAAGAAGGCCGGATGGCGTCGACGATCGGGCGCCGGTTGTCGACGTTGTCGTCGTTCTATAAGTACTGCCAGATCGAAGACATCCTCGTTAAGAACCCGGCGCTCAATGTTCGCCGTCCGAAGGTTCACGACGAGTCACGCACCCTCGGCCTGGACCGCAATGAGCTCGGCGCCCTCCTCGTCCAGGCCGGGCTCGGCGATTCGCGTGACGGCGCGTTGATGACGCTGCTGGCGTTGAACGGGCTGCGGATCTCCGAGGCTTTGAACGCTGACATCGATGACTTGTCGACCGAGCGCGGGCATCGGACGTTGGCGATCGTTCGCAAGGGCGGCAAGCACGTCACCATTCCCATCGCGCCCCGCACCGGGCGGGCACTTGATCTGTACATCGGTGAACGGACGATGGGGCCGATCTTTCTCGGCGTCGAGGGCGGACGAATGGATCGCTACTGCGCGGATCGGATGGTCAAGCGGTTGGTGAAGCGCGCTGGGATCGGCAAGCGCATCTCGCCGCACAGCCTCCGGCACTCATTCATCACCGCGGCACTCGACGCCGGGGTCCCGTTGCGCGATGTCCAAGAAGCCGCCAGCCACGCCGACCCCAGAACGACGATGCGCTACGACCGGGCCCGACGCAGCCTCGATCGGCACGCCACCTACATCGTGTCGACGTTCATCGCCGGAGCGACCCGACCGGCCTGAGCATCACCCACCACAGCAGCGAGCCATACCGGGCGATCAGGTCGCTCGTAACGCCGGTTCCCGGGTGGTCGACTGGTCAACAGTTCTGAGCGAAGTGTGCGATCTTGATCGGCGTTCGGGAGCGTTCGTCGGGGTGAGCGCAAGTCCAGTCGCAGCCGATTCATTTCGTTTCGCATCGGTCAGGT
>JBGTEH010000328.1:0-8745 GCA_041747915.1 Ilumatobacteraceae bacterium | reverse complement strand
TCGTCGATCCCGACGCGGTGATGGAGCGCGTCGACGAGAACACCATCGGTGTGATCCCGATCCTCGGCACCACCTACACGGGCGAGTTCGAGCCGATCGAGGAGATCCACGATCGCGTCGTGGCCTACAACGCCGAGAACGACCTCGACATCCCCATCCACGTCGACGCGGCGAGCGGCGGATTCGTGGCGCCGTTCCTGCACCCCGACCTGCGGTGGGACTTCCGGCTCCCCCAGGTGAAATCGATCAACGTCTCCGGTCACAAGTATGGGCTCACCTACCCCGGCCTCGGCTTCGCGATCTGGCGGTCGAAGGACGACCTGCCCGAGGAACTCGTGTTCCATGTCAACTACCTCGGTGGCGACATGCCGACGTTCACGTTGAACTTCTCGCGGCCCGGCAACCAGATCGTCGGCCAGTACTACAACTTCCTGCGCCTCGGTCGCGAGGGCTACAAGCGGATCATGGAGTCGCTACGCGACATCACCATGTACCTCTCGCGCGAGATCGCCGAAATCGGTCCGTTCGAGATCATCAGCGACGGCAGCGCGATCCCGGTGATGGCGTTCCGGATGAAGGGCGACCAACCGTTCACCGTGTTCCATGTGTCCGACCAACTCCACACCGGCGGCTGGCAGGTCCCCGCCTACACGATGCCGGCCGACGCCACCAACGTCGCGGTGCTGCGCATCGTCGTGCGTGAGGGCTTCAGCCTCGACCTCGCCGAGGGCCTGATCGCTGCCCTGCGAAAGGCGGTCGACCACCTCACGCAGTTCCCGCCGGCACATCCGCCCGAGCCCGAACACTTCTCCCACACCTGAGTGAGCAACTCCCCGACCGCCTCGATGACGTGGCGCCGCGAGGTGCGGTGGACCGCGAGCGACCTCGGTTGGCGCGTCGGAGCGCTCTTCATCGTCGGATCGTTCCTGTTTGCGCTCGGATCGTTCCCCCCGTACGCGCGGTTCGTGGACCCCCGAATCGACGCGATCACCTTTGCGCTCGGATCGGTGTTCTTCACCTCGGCGGGCTACAGCCAGTTCCTGCAGGCGCTCAACGAGGGGTCCGCACCCGGCGTCTTCCGCTTCGTCGGCATTCGTGCGCACAGCCTGTTCTGGTGGGCCACCGCCGTACAACTGGCCGGCACGATCTTCTTCAACATCAGCACCTTCGGCGCACTCGTGGCAGATCTCGACGCGCAGCAGGAAGACCGCCTCGTGTGGGCTCCGGACATCTTCGGTTCGATCGCGTTCCTCGTGGCGAGCACACTCGCATGGGCGATCGTGGTCGGATTCCACTGGACCGTGCGACGAGACGACTCAAACTGGTGGGTGAACCTGCTCAACGGCGTCGGGTCGATCTTCTTTATGCTGTCGGCAATCGCCGCTCTCGTCCTGCCGACCACCGACGAGGTGTGGAACATCGCGCTCGTGAACCTCGGGACGTTCGTCGGTGCGGTGTGCTTCCTCGTCGGCGGCTATCTGCTGTGGCCGCCGGCAGTACTCAACTCCGTCGAGAGACGTTGACCTCGGTGGGGTTGGCCAGCATGTCGAACACCGCCGAGTACTTCGCTCCGGCGGCGAGCAGCGCGTCTTTCTGCTCATCGTCGCAGTCGGCGTCGATGTCGAACTCGATCTCGACGTTGCTGAACCCCTTGCGAACATCGGGGTCGACGCCGAGCACGCCGCGCACGTCGATGTCGGCGCTCACCGTCGACGACACCTTGTTGAGCGTGATTTTTCGAGCGGCAGCACCGGTGGCAATGCCTGCGGTGACGCACGCGGCGAGCGCATGGAGCACGTACTCCTGCGGTGTCGGGCCGTGCCCGTGCCCGAGCGTTGGATGGTCGGCCTCGAACGCGAACTCACGCACGTGTTCGTGCTCGCCGCCCATTCCGTACCACTCGTGAATCGACGATCGACTCGCCGTTCCCTCGACCCACTCGTTCTTGGCGGAGAACCGGAACTGGGCGAGTTCGCCGTCCTCCCGAGTCCTGGCAATCGCAGCGAACATCTTGTCGCACGGCACGCCGTTGATTTCCTGGTCCATCGCAACCTCCGGGTTCGACGACGATCGTACTCCTGGCCGTCCCAGCGGTAAATGGGGCCCTCCCCATTGTCCTACGCTCGCCGGAACCGTCGAAAGGGGTCGCCGTGTCGTGGGAGATGGTCGATGAGGGTTGGGGGCGTCGCGCCGCAGAGTTCGCGACATTGAGCGAACCCTCGGCGTGCCGCGAGTACGTCGCCGTGCACCATCGGCTGAACATCGGTGCCGGCGATCACCTCCTCGACGCCGCATGCGGCTCCGGCCTGGCGATCGAACTCGCCACTCTGCGAGGTGCCATCTGCGCAGGAATCGACGCCTCCCCCCGCCTGGTCGCAGTGGCCAGCGACCGCAACCCCGACAGCGACATCCTGGTGGGTGACATGCAAGCGCTTCCATGGGACGACGCGTCATTCGACGTGGTCACGAGTTTCCGGGGTATCTGGGGGACCACGCCGGCCGCCGTCGGCGAGGCGCACCGGGTCCTCGTGCCGGGAGGCCGACTGGCGATCACCGTGTGGGGCAACGTGGGGAAGTCCGCCGGGGCATGGATGATGGCGCCGTTCCGATGGGCGACCGACGACAAGGTCCAGCATCAGGCGGACATGGTCGCGCTCGGGCGACCCGGCGTGGGCGAGGCGTTCCTCGACGGATTCGGTTTCGACGTCGCACCCCGGTTCGAGATCACGTTCGTGTTCGAGTTCCCCGACCCCGCGACCTTCGCCCGCGGCCTCGCCGCGACCGGGCCGGCCTACGAAGCGATCCAGAGCATCGGCGAGGACGAATTCCGCAACCGGGCCACAGCGCTGGCGGCCGAGCACGAGCGCGAAGGTCTCGCGTTGCGCGGCGAGATCCAGCTGTTCGGCTACATCGGCACCAAACGCTGATCACTCCGAACTGACCAGATGACCGACGAGGTGGTCGGCGAGATCCCTGGTGTCGTCGTCGGCGCCGTGGATGAAGCTCGACCTGCGACGGCGGAGAAAGCTGGCGCCGAGAAAGTACACACCGGGCGCGACGACCACACCGCCGTCGTGGCGCAGATGACCAGCCGCGTCGAAGACCGGGAGTTCGACCCACGACAGGTCCGCATGGAACCCTGCCGCCCAGACGACCGTCTCGATCTCCCCGCTGCGCAGATCCATCGTCAGCGGCGCGCCCCGAACGACCCGCGTTTCCTCGTACCGCTCGGCCGGTCCGAGCCCGTCGTCCGCATCGTCTTGCTCGATCCAGCCGTCGATGTCGTCGAGGAGCCGACCGAGCTTCTGGTCGGCGAGGGCACAGTGGTTGCGCAGTCCACCGGAGAACAACGCCACGCCGTCACGCACGGCCCCGAGCCGACCGCGCAGTTGCACGCCGCTGTCGGTGAGCGAGTTGAGATCCAGTGTGCGACGTTCGGGTGTTCCGATGAGCTGGGGAGACGCGACCTTTCTGGCCTTCACGACATCGTCGACCTCGTCGTAGCGCTCGTCGAGGCGACCAATGGCTTCCATCCAGTGCTGGATGTCGCGCCCGCGATAGGTCCGCGGCATCCGCACGTGTTCGCCCACCGACAAGGTGACGGGCCGACCCGACCGGTGGATCTCCTCGGCCAACTGGAGACCGGTCGCCGCAGCGCCGACCACGAGGACGCCGCCGTCGCCGAGTCGCTCGGGATTGCGGTACTCCAGTGGATCAACCTGTTCGATCCCTTCGGGAACCGATGGCGCGAACTCCGGGATGCTGGGCCGGCTGCACGCTCCGGCGGCCAGCACCACGCAACGACACGTCCATGTTCCGTGATCGGTGACGACCTCGTAGCCGTCGACGACGCCGCGCACGGCGCTCACCGTGGTGCCGGTCGCGATCGGCGCATCCACCGAGTCGGCGTACGTCTGGATGAACCGTACGATCTCGGCGCCGGTCATGAATCCATCCGGATCGTCGCCCGCATACGCCCGACCGGGCAGTCGAGTCTGCCAATTCGGGGTGAGCAGCGTGAACGAGTCCCAACGCTGGGTCGACCACGAGTTCGCCACCTCGGCGCGCTCGAGCACGACGTGATCGACGCCGCGCTCCGCCAAGCGGACACTCATCGCCAACCCGTTGTGTCCGCCCCCGATCACGACCACGCTGATGCGCCGGTTCATGAGAATCAGGCCCTGACGGTCATGCCGCGGTAGCCGTCGGCGAAACCGGACGAGCGGAGCAGTTCCACGACGCCGGGTGCCGACGCGATCGGTTCGCCGTCGACCTTGCGCACTTCGATCGAGCGCATCCGTTCCTCCTGAACCAGCGAGATCAGCGCCCGACACCACGATGTGTCGACGAACGTGTCGGGGAACGTCACGAGATGGTGACCGCGTCGATCGAACCACACCAGCGGACGCCCGGCGCGTAGCACCACCAACGCCGATGCGTTTCGTGCGGGCCGGCCATCGGACGTCGGCCACGCGAGCGCCGCGCCGTATGGCTGTGCCGGATCGGTCGAGGCCAACACGATCGGATCGGGGACGTCATCGGGGTTGATGACCGGGTCCGGCGTGTCGCGTGCAGAGCGAAGCCGATCGACGGCGCCGGGCACGGCGAACTGGGCCGCGCCGAGGCCGTCGACGAAGTAGCCGCGACGAACCTGCCCGCGTTCCTCCAACACCTTCAACACGCCGTACACCGCGCTGAACCCCCCGACGAGTCCCTCGGCCATCACGGCTTCGCGAGTCACCACGCCGTATCGCTCCACGAGTTGCATGGCCTGCGCATGCGCCGCCTCCGTCGCGCTCGGGACCGGCCTCAGCAGCGGAGCGACGAGGCTCCATCGGCCCTGACCCGCCGCCGGTCCGATGCGCGTCAGCCGTCCCGGCCGCGGTCGGCTGCGGCCGTATGCCGCTCGCCCGGAGGTCTTCACCTTCGAGCCACCGACCACCGATCGCAGCGGGGCCAGCGAGTCGTTGGTGACTTCGCCTGCCCACACCAGGTCCCACAGCGCAGCCAGCAACTCGGGGTCCTGCGCCCCCGCGGCCGCGGCCCGGATCTGGCCCCAGAAGCTGGCGCCCTCCTCGGCGAGCAGCTGCCGGATGGCGTCGTGCAGCACACCCTCGGCGGGCTCGCGTACCTCCCAACCCGGCGCCAGCAATGCGAGCTGGTCGGCGAAGCACAACCGAACGCGTCCGTCGCGAGCGCCGAGCGCCCCGGCGCCGACCCAGACGACCTCGCCCGACGTGCACAGTTCGTCGATCATGGAGGGCCGGTATCCGGCCACGCGGACCGGCAGGACGTCGCGCTCGATCGTGGACGAGACCAGCGCCGCGCCCGACAGCACGCCCAGCGCCTCGACCAGCGCTTCCATCCCTCGCCGCTGTGCTGGAATACCGTGCCACGCGCCAACGAATCGCGCGAACGCCTCCTGTTCGACGGGCTCGACCTCCTTGCGCAGAGCGGCGAGCGAACGGCGGCGGAGCTGGCGCAACACGTCGACATCGCAGAATTCGCGCGACACTCCCCCCGGACGGAACTCGCCGATGACGACGCGTTCCTCGCCTTCGAGCGCTGCGAGCGCCCCAGCGATGCGCTCCACGGGAGCACCCAGCCGCGCTGCCACGTCCGCGTTCAGGAATGGGCCGTGGGTTCGGGCGTACCGACCCACGAGCCCCTCCAACGGACGGGCGACCGGATCGGTGAACGCCATGGGGAGCCCCAGTGGCAACGAACATCCGAGAGCGTCGCGATATCGCGCGGCGTCCTCGGCGGCAGCGAACCTCGTCTCGCCGGCGAGCGCGATCTCGATGACCCGCTTCTCGGCGAGCAACGCTGCGAGCCATCCGTCCGACTGCTCGCAGCGCAACTCGGCCTCGTGCGCCGACAGGTCGCCGACACGGCGGAACACGTCGTGGAGTTCGTCGGCCGACCGAGCACGCCGACCGTCGGTGAGGCACTGGAGCTCCAACTCGACGTCGGCGAGGACGTCGGGGTCGAGCAGGTCGCGCAGCTCCTCGGCGCCGAGGAGATCCCGCAGCAGATCCCGGTCGAGCGCCAGTGCGGCCGCTCGACGTTCGGCGAGTGGTGCGTCGCCCTCGTACATGTATGCGGCGATCCAGTTGAACAGCAGACTCGAAGCCATCGGGCTGGCCTTGCCCGTGTCGACCGTGACTACTCGGATCGCACGCGAGCGCAACAACCCGAGAACCTCGCGCAGCGCCGGCACGTCGAACACGTCCTGCAGGCATTCGCGCGATGTCTCCAGCAGAATCGGGAACGTGGGGTACTTGGCGGCCACAGCGAGCAGGTCGGCGGCGCGTTGGCGTTGCTGCCACAGCGGCGTGCGACGGTCGGGTCGTCGCCTCGGCAGCAGCAACGCTCGCCCGGCACACTCACGAAAGCGCGCCGAGAACAACGCCGTCTGCGGCAGCGTCTCGACGACCAGCTCGTCGATGTCCTCCGGATCGATCACCAGCGACTCGATCGGCAATTCGACCGCCGACTCGGGGAGACGGATCACGATGCCGTCGTCACCCCACATCGATTCGACCGGAATGTCGTAGCGGTCCATGAGGCGTCGTTCGATCGCCATCGCCCAGGGCGCATGGACCGGCGTTCCGAACGGCGTGAGAATGCACACGCGCCAGTCGCCGATCTCGTCCTGGAACCTTTCGATCACCACGGTGCGATCGTCGGGCACCGCGCCGGTGGCCTCGGCCTGCTCGGCGAGATACTGCTGCAGATTGCCTGCGGCGAAGGCATCGAGCGAGTAGTGACCCATCAGCCGTTCGATGGCCGACGCTTCGTCGAGATCGCGTATCTCACGCACGAACGCTCCGAGTGCACGGCCGAGTTCGAGTGGTCGTCCGGGCCGATCGCCGTGCCAGAACGGCATCTTGCCCGGCTGGCCTGGAGCGGGAGTGACGGTGACGCGTTCGAACGTGATGTCCTCGATGCGCCACGTGGACGCGCCGAGCACGAACGTCTCGCCGGGGCGACTCTCGTAGACCATCTCCTCGTCGAGTTCGCCGACCCGGGTGCCGTCCGGCAGGAACACGCCGAACAGCCCACGATCGGGGATCGTGCCGCCGGAGGTGACCGCCAGTCGCTTCGAGCCGTCACGCGCTCGCAGGCGATCGTTGATGCGGTCCCACACGATGCGCGGCCGCAGCTCGGAGAACTCCTCGCTCGGGTACCGCCCCGCCAACAGGTCGAGCACGTTCGCCAATAGATCGTCGGAGATGTCGGCGAAGCTGGCGCAGCGCCGGACCATCGCCGTGAGGTCGCCGACCGAACACTCCTCGACGATCGCGACGTGGGCGACGATCTGCTGGGCGAGCACGTCGAGCGGGTTTCGTAGGTAGTGAGTGGATTCGATCTCGCCATCGATCATCCGGCGTGTGACGATCGCCGCTTCGAGCAGGTCGCCGCGATGCTTCGGGAAGATCGACCCGCGCGACGGCTCGCCCACCTGGTGGCCCGCCCGGCCGATGCGCTGGAGCCCGCGGCTGACCGCACCGGGCGATTCCACCTGGATCACGAGATCGACAGCGCCCATGTCGATGCCGAGTTCCAGCGACGACGTGGCCACGATCGCACGCAGTTCGCCGCGCTTGAGCCGATCCTCGATGACCACGCGCTGTTCACGAGCGAGCGAGCCGTGATGGGCGCGCACGAGTTCGTCGATCACCTGGCCGGTTTCGGGGTCGACGATTCCCGGCACCCCCTCCTCGATCGCCAGTTCGTTGAGCTTGGCGGCGAGACGCTCGGCGGCGCGTCGGGCGTTGCAGAAGATGATCGTGGTGCGGTTGGCGAGGATCCGACGCAGGATCTCGGGGTAGATGCTCGGCCAGATCGACGTGCGTCGTTCGGTCAGCGCCGAGGTCGCCGGACCCGGCGTGAGTTCCACCTTGACCTGCCCGAGCGTCGACATGTCCTCGATGGGGATGACGACCTCGACCTCGAGCGTCTTGCGAATCCCGGCGTCGACGATCCGCACCGGACGGCGGGTGCCCGGCTCGCTGAAACCGCCGAGGAACTCCGCCACTTCCTCCAGCGGGCGCTGGGTGGCCGACAACCCGATGCGCTGCGGAGGATCGTCGGTGACCTCCTCCAACCGTTCGAGCGTCAACATCAGGTGGGCGCCGCGCTTGGTGGCGGCCATCGCGTGGATCTCGTCGATGATCACGGTCTCGATCCCGACGAGGGTCTCACGCGCCGACGACGTGAGCATCAGATACAGCGATTCCGGCGTCGTGATCAGGAGGTCCGGCGGGCGACGGATCAGCTTCTGGCGGTCGTTGGCCGGTGTGTCGCCGGTACGCATACCGACCTCGGGCGCCACGAAGCCCTCGCCGAGGCGTTCGGCGGCCAGACCGATCCCGATGAGCGGCGCCCGCAGGTTCTTCTCGATGTCGAACGCCAACGCGCGCAACGGCGAGATGTAGAGCACGCGGGTGCGGTGCGAACGCTCATCGGGTCGCGGCGTGGTGGTCAACCGATCGATCGAAGCGAGGAATGCGGTGAGAGTCTTGCCGGAACCCGTCGGCGCGCAGATCAGCGTGTGGTCGCCGGCCGCGATGTGCGGCCAACCCTGCACCTGCGGCGGAGTGGGTTCGGGAAAAGACGACGCGAACCACTCCCGAACGGCCGGCGAGAACGCCTCGAGGACCCGATGGCCAGCGATCGCCCCAACCTATCGACGAGCTGTAGGCGGTGGGCTGGCGAAGAGGCTGACACCCGAGAACGAGT
>JBGTEH010000327.1:0-1965 GCA_041747915.1 Ilumatobacteraceae bacterium | reverse complement strand
ATGTTCTTCATGACCTCGGTCGTGCCGCCCTCGATCGAATTGGCACGGCTGCGCAGGAACGCCTTCTGGAGCGTGTCGGAACCCATGGCCGTCTCGGGACGAATCATCTCGTAGCTGCCGTACAGCATTCCGTCGGCGCCGAGTAGGTTCACGACCTCGTCGTAGATGTCCTTGTTGAGATCGGCCGAGGCCATCTTGCCGATCGATCCCTCGGGGCCCGGATCTCCCATCTTGCGGTTCTGGTTGGCGCGGATGTTGGTGAGCCGCAACACCTCGGCCCGGCTCCAGAGCTTCATGACAGCGTCGAGCGACGCAGCGTCCTTGCCCGCCTCGGAAAGCTTCTGCCAGGTCTGCGTGAGCGCCGAGATCGTGCCGGACCCGCGGGCTGGGATGGTTCCGCCGATCGAGACCCGCTCGTTCATCAGGGTGGTCAACGAGACGCGCCAACCGTCGCCCGGACCTCCGAGCATCTCGTCGTCGGCGATGCGCGTGTCCGAGAAGAACACCTCGTTGAATTCCGCCTCGCCTGTCATCTGGCGAAGCGGACGGATCTCCACCGTCGGGTCCTCCATGTCGACCACGAACGCGGTCAGACCGGCGTGCTTGACCGCCTGCGGGTCGGTCCGAACGACGAGAAGGCCCCACTTGGACAGATGGGCCAAGGTGGTCCACACCTTCTGCCCGTTGACGATCCACTCATCTCCATCGCGCAGTCCCGTCGACGACAGACCGGCAAAATCCGATCCCGAACCCGGCTCGGAGAAGAGCTGGCACCAGATCTCCTCACCGGTGAACAGCGGGCGCAGGTAGCGCGACCTCTGGGCATCGCTCCCCCACGCCACCACCGTCGGCCCGCACATGCCGTAGCCGATCGGATTGCGGTACATGGGGTTCGGCGCGCCGGCGGCGTACACACGCTCGTTCACCAGCTTCTGGAGTTTCGGGTTGAGCCCGAGCCCGCCGAAGCCATCGGGGAAGTGGACCCACGCGAGACCCCGGTCGAACTGCTCGCCGAGGAACACCCTGGGATCGGTACTGGCCGGCGGGAAGGAGTCGAGGAGTTCGTCTACGATGTCGCCGACGCGCTGCTCGTCGGTGGTGAGTTCGCTTCGTGTGTCGGTCACGGTCATCCCCGCAAACGTAACGCGCGGACCCCTCGCGATGTAACGCTGGTGTCTGACACCAGCGTTACATCAGTTGAAGATGGCGGTGGCGGCGGCGATCTCGGTCTCCTCGGCGACGGCGAGTTCGGCGACGGCCGCCCGTAACTGCATGATCAGGCCCAGGCGAACGACATCGGCGCGTCCGGCGAACACGCCCTTGAGGTTGTTGAGCATGCGGATGACGATGTCGCGGTTGGCGGTCGGTGTCAGGTAGGTCCCGTCCCACGGCACCTGCCCACGGGTGAGATCCTCGAAGAGCGCCCGTGCCCGGACACGGTCGAGCGGTCGCCCGCCGGCGAACGGATCGAAGAAGACGTCCGCATCGTCGGCCACCCCCACCAGGAAATGCGTCGGCATGCCGACCCCGACCAGCTCGACCCCGACACGCCTGCCGACCTCGATCATCAGCACCGACAGGCTGATCGGAATTCCGGTACGGGTAGCGATGACTCGGTCGAGACAGGAGTTGCGCCAGTCGTAGTAGGCCGAGCGATTCCCGATGAAGTGCCCGTCGTCGAACAGGAAGCGTGCGATGCCAGACGCGGTTGGCGTGGGACATTCGCCGGCCAGCTCGTCGAGTGCAGTGATCCACAGGTTCGGATCGAGAGTCGGTTGCAGCTCGGCCGAGATGAGCAGCGTTGCCTCGTCGAGCGCCACCCTTTCGGACCCGTCGGCCATCAACTCGGCGAAGCGGTCTCGACCCATGACGGCAAGGTATCGGTCGACTACGTTGCCCGGGCATGTTCCCTGGTGCACATCTCGAACGTCATGGCGACAAGCCGGCCTTGATCATGGCGGGGTC
>JBGTEH010000326.1:0-1524 GCA_041747915.1 Ilumatobacteraceae bacterium | reverse complement strand
GGCTCGCCCGAACGCGAATGGTCGCTGAAGCAGGTCGTCGATCGGATCGTCGACACGATCACAGATTGGGGCGTCGCCGACGGCTACTTCGACGGCGACGAGGCCGCAGCGTTCCGTGACGAGCTGAAGTACATCCTCGTCACTCAACGAGCCGCATTCAACAGTCCGGTGTGGTTCAACATCGGCGTTCTCGGCGTGCCCCAGCAGGCCAGCGCCTGCTTCATCCTTGCCGTCGACGACGAGATGACCTCGATCCTGAACTGGTACCGCGAGGAGGGGATCATCTTCAAGGGTGGCTCCGGTGCCGGCGTCAACCTGTCGAGCATCCGCTCGTCGTTCGAGCCGCTCGAGGGTGGCGGAACAGCGTCGGGCCCGGTCAGCTTCATGCGCGGCGCTGATGCGTCAGCCGGAACGATCAAGTCGGGTGGCAAGACCCGACGGGCGGCGAAGATGGTGGTTCTCGATGCCGTTCACCCCGACATCGAGCAGTTCGTGTGGGCCAAGGCGAAGGAGGAGCGCAAGGCGAGGGCGCTCGCCCACGCCGGGTTCGACATGGGGCTCGACGGGGCCGACTCGTTCTCGGTTCAGTACCAGAACGCCAACAACTCGGTCCGTGTGACCGACGAGTTCATGCGTGCGGTCATCGCCGATGCCGACTGGGTTCTCCGAGCGGTCACCACCGGCGACGTACTGCGCACCGTGCGCGCTCGCGACCTGTGGCGCGAAATCGCCGAGGCGGCGTGGGAATGCGCCGACCCGGGTCTGCAGTTCGACACGACGATCAACCGCTGGCACACCGCCCCGAATCACGGCCGAATCACAGCGAGCAACCCGTGCTCGGAGTACTTCCATGTCGACAACAGCGCCTGCAACCTGGCGTCGATCAATCTGCTGCACTACCTGCGCGACGACGGCGGGTTCGATGTCGGCGCGTTCACCCACACCGTCGACGTGCTGTTCACGGCCCAGGAGATCCTCGTCGGACACGCCGACTACCCGACGGTCACGATCGGCGACACGACCAGAGCGCTGCGCCAGCTGGGTCTCGGATTCGCCAACCTCGGCGCACTCTTGATGGCGCTCGGCCTGCCCTACGACTCCGACGAGGGTCGCGCGTGGGCCGGTGCGATCACGTCGTTGATGACGAGCTCCGCCTATGCCGTCAGCGCCCGCACCGCCGCTCGGATGGGCGCGTTCGACGGTTTCGCAGACGAGGCCGACGCGATGCTCGGCGTGCTCGAGATGCATCGTCGAGCGGCTGGCGACATCGACGCGCACGGCGTCGTTCCCGACGAAGTGCTCGACGCCGGACGCACCACGTGGGACACCGTGGTGCGCGACGCCGCGAACCACGGCGTTCGCAACAGCCAGGCGGTGGTCATCGCCCCGACCGGCACCATCGGCCTGGCCATGGATTGCGACACGACAGGGATCGAGCCCGACCTGGCGCTGGTGAAGACGAAGAAGCTCGTCGGCGGCGGGACGATGTCGATCGTCAACCAGACGATTCCTCGTGCCCTGCGT
>JBGTEH010000325.1:0-11890 GCA_041747915.1 Ilumatobacteraceae bacterium | reverse complement strand
TACTCGCTGCCGGCGGGGGAGTGCTGCGGCTGCCCCCACGCGCCGACGTGATGCCCGCCGTACTCGCCGCGGTCGCGTGGGGACCAACGCTCGTTGTCGTTCCCGAGCACTCGACGGCGCTACTGCTCGCAACCCGGATGCGCCGAGCGGGTGTGAGCGTTGCCCACGACGACTGGGCAGTGGCCGCCGGTGGTGTCGACGTCGTGATCGGTACTCGGTCGGCCGCGTGGGCTCCGTGTCCGGGACTCGCTGCCGGTGTGGTGCTCGACGAGCACGACGAGGCTCTCCAAGACGAGCGTTCGCCCACGTGGCACGCGCGTGACGTGATGGTCGAGCGATGCCGTCGAGCGGGCGCGCCGCTCGTGCTCGTGTCGCCGGTGCCGACCTTGGTGGCTGTGGAGGAGTGTGGCGCTGCTGTGCACCCGCCCGCCACGCGTGAGCGTGCCGGGTGGCCACGGGTCACCGTGGTCGATCGCACCGACGAAGACCCGTGGAAGCGGTCGCTCGTGACGTCGCCGCTGATCGAACGCTTGCGTGATCCGGCGTTGACCGTGGTCTGCGTCAGCAACATCACGGGTCGGGCCCGAGTGCTCGCCTGCCGCTCGTGCCGGGCGTTGATCCGGTGTGAGCAGTGCGATGCCGCAGTGGGCTTGGCCGACGACGGTCGGCTGGTCTGTCGCCGATGCGAGACCGTGCGCCCTGCGGTGTGTCAGTCGTGCGGAGCAGGCCGGTTCGCGAACCTTCGTCCGGGTGTGACCCGACTGCGCGAGGAACTCGAGGCCGCCGCCGCCCGTGCGGCGGTCAGCGTGACCGGGTCAGATGTCGACCCGCCGGCCCGAGCGGGGATCTACGTCGGAACCGAGGCCGTACTGCACCGGATTCGTGAGGCCGACGTGGTTGCATTCCTCGAATTCGACTCCGAGATGCTGGCACCACGGTTCCGGGCGTCCGAGCAGGCACTGGCGCTCATCGTGAGGGCAGGACGAATCGCTCCCGAGGTGTTGATACAGACGTTCACGCCGGATCATCCGGTGCTGGCTGCAGCCGCCCATGGCGACCCCGAGCGGATTCTCGCCTCCGAGCGCGCACAACGCGAACTGTTGGGGTTCCCGCCGTTCGGCGCTGTGGGCGCCGTCTCCGGAGCGGGTGCCGCCGAGTTCACGGGCAGTCTCCGCGGCGTCGAGGTGGGCGGCGACGGTGCGGATCGCTTCGTGGTGCGAGCCTCCGACTGGACGACCCTCGGTACCGCACTCAACGCCGCTGAGCGCCCGCCCGGCGCCCGCCTGCGCATCGAAGTCGACCCACCCCGCCTCTGAACCCCCACCACCGAATGCATGAACAAATGGGGCGATCACCGCCCCATTCGTTCACGCATTCGGTTCGGTGAGGGCGGTGAATCGATCCGCGTCGATGTTGCCGCCCGACAGGATGATGCCGACACGACGGTTTCGGAACCGGGCAGGATCGTCGAGGATGGCGGCCAACCCGGCCACACCGCTGGGCTCGAGGCGACGCCCGAGAAGGTCGAGGGCGACGCGCATCGCGTCGACGAGCTGAGTCTCGGTGACGGTCACGACATCGCTCACCAGTTCTCGATTGATGGCGAACGTGCGCGCACCCGGTGAAGTCACCGCCAGGCCGTCGGCGATCGTGTCGGGTTGTGCGATCCGCACCGGGTGGCCGGCTGCGAAGGATTGCCTGGTGTCGTCGGCGGCGGCCGGCTCGACGCCGAGGAGTTCGCACGACGGGTCGAGCTGGCGAATGGCCGACGCACAGCCCGCCATCAGTCCTCCGCCCGACATCGGCACGATCAGCACGTCGAGCGGGCCGACCTGTTCATGCAGTTCCAGCGCGGCGGTGCCCTGTCCGGCCATCACCATCGGGTCCTCGAACGGGTGGACGAAGGTGGCGCCCGTTTCGGCGACTTGGAGGAGTGCCCCAGCGTCGCGGTCGGGGATGGATCGGTCGAAGGTGACGATCGAGGCACCGAACGACTCGATGAGTGCACGTTTCGCGGTTGCGACGTCGTCGGGCACGTGCACGGTCGCCGTCATCCCGAGCAAGCGCGCAGCGCAGGCCACAGCGGCACCGTGATTGCCCGACGACACGGCGATGACTCCGAGTGGCCGGTCGTCGAGCGCAATTGCCGAGAGACGGTTGTAGGCACCCCGGAACTTGAAGGCACCGGCACGTTGTTGCGACTCGTCCTTGGCGAACACACTCGCTGCGCTCAGAGCGTCGAGATCGCCCGAGCGCAGTACCGGGGTGATCACCGCCTCGCCCGCGATCGTGGCTGCGGCGGCGCGAATTTCGTCCAGGCCGATCACGCAGCCAGCATGCCACGCGTGCATCCGACGATGGAGGTTCCAGGATCGGCAAGCATTGCCGATGCCCGAACGCAGTGTCGACGTCAGTGTTGGCACGATGGACGACGTCGACAACGATGATGGCCTGGTCGGCCAGCTGCCGACCGCGTACGCCGTGGCGCTGCGATTGCGTCGCAGCGGTGCCAGTGACGAGGACATCGCCGTCGCTCTCGGCATCGCTGCGGTGTCGGTTCCCGCACTGGTCGAGGTGGGCCTCGCCAAACTCGACGAACTCCGCAACGCCAATCGGTGAGGGCGCTGCGAGCGATTCGCGGCCCATTGCCAGCGGGTCGCAGAATTCGTACAGTGAACGAATGCTGACGGAGGGTGCCGTCGGGTCGATCGTCACACCGGTCGGACGCGCCGCAGAGATCGACCTTGTTCTCGGCGAAGTGATCGCCCAGGGTCAGATGCTCGTGACGGGTGAAGCGGGAATCGGTAAGTCCACCCTCCTCGACGACGCTGTGCGGCGCTTGCACGGCGCCGGATTCGTCGTGGTGAGTGCAGCGGGTAGTCCCGGCCTCGTCGATCATCCACTGGCAGCGCTCGGCCATCTGATCGGAGATGCCGGGGACCGCTCCGGCCCGGCGCTCACCGAGTTCGGAGTGTCGCGTCTGCGTGATCTCGCTCGTGGGGATGGGGCGGTCGTGGTGGTCGACGACGCTCACGTGCTCGACGCGATGTCGCTGTATGTGCTCGCCCGAGCCAGGGCTGACGGTGGGCCGCGCGTGCTGATGGCGTCACGCGGGGGACCCGATCTGCGCTCGACCGTTGCGCAATTCGGTCGCTTTCCCGGCGTCACACTCGAGATGCAGCGCTTGTCGGCACGCGAAACTGCCGAGCTGGCTGAGTCGGTGTTGGGTGCGCCGCTCGACACGCCGAGCGCCGAGCGGATTCATTCGGCCACCGATGGTCTGCCGCTGGCCATCGACGAACTGCTCCGATCGGCAATCCGCCGTGGTTCGATCGTGCTGCGGGCGGGCCTTCACCGATGGGACTCGACCGCCCCCGCCGACCGCCACCTGGCCGCGCTGCTGGGACTTCGCGTCGACGAACTCGGCGGATCCGAACGAGATGTCATCGATGCGTTGGCGATCGCCGGCGACCTTCCGATCGAGGTGACTTCTGAGTTGTCGCGCGGGGTCGGGCTCTCCGCCATGGAGGCACAACGCCTGATCAGAGCCGCTCCGCGACCGGGCTGGATCCGAATCGGGCACCCGTTGCTGCGCGATGCCGCCGTTGGTCTGCTCGGTCCGATTCGGCGGCGCGAACTCGCCGGGCGGGTTGTCGCTCTGCTCGATGGAGCCGACTCAGAGGTCGTTCGGCTGCGGGTGGTGCTCGCAGTCGATGCCGACGTAGGCGTGCCGCTCGACGACCTCGTGCGGGTGGCGGCGTGGGGGCGTTCCCACGCGCTGTGGAGGCCGATGCTCCCCGTGATGGAACGAGCATGGCTCGAAGCGCCCAGCGCGCACACCGGGTTGGCCTTCGGTGAAGCGCTGTACTGGACGAGGCAGATGGAGCGAGCCGAGCACGTTTTCAGATCGGCCGAGGGGCTGTGTTCCAACGAGGCCGAGCACGTCGCGCTCGCCACCGCTCGAGCCCGAACACTCGAAATCGGTCTTGGCCGATCGGCCGAGGCTGCAGCGCTGCGGGCGGACGAACTCGTCAACACGGGCGATCCGGCGCAGCGCCTCGAACTGCAGTGCGCGGAGGCCGAACGCGATCTCTTCGACGGTCGCGTCACCCGCATTCTCGCGATTCGCGAGGAAGTCGCCGCTCACTGGGATGCGGCCGACATGACGACGACGATGGGTGCAGCTCGGTATCGACTCACCCAATCGACGGTCGGCGCGCTCGGCCTCGTCGGCCAGATCGGCCCGATGCTCGATGAGTTCCGATTGCACACGGCCCTGGCACTGCACCACGCGGGGACGCATCCAACGGTGCGCGAGGTCGTGGATCCGTGGTGGGTCGCCGGCCATCTCCTGTCCGGTGATCGTGCGACAGCCGCCGAACTGATGGAGACCCACTACGCCGACTCGCTGATGATCGACGACGGTCTGTCCCGCCCGCTGTGGGCACTTCCCAAGGCGATCGACCGCTGGCTGGCGGGTGACCTGATCGCCGCCGAGCACTTCGCCCGGGAGGCCATGGGGGTTCCCGAGACTGTCGTGTCGATCCGCCGGATGGCGACGCACTTCCTCGCTCGCATTCTGGACCTCGCTGGTCGCCCTGATGAATCGGTCGAGCACGCGCGGGCAACCGCCGGTGACGACTACGTCGGCATCGTGCGCGAGTGGAGTGTGGGTCTCGAGAACCGCGGACTCGCCGTCCAACGGCCGTTCGTCTCACCGTCGGACCTGCGAACGTCCACACAGCGTGTGCTCCAGGCGATCGCGAACCTTCGAGCCGATGGTCAACTGGTCGCCGCAGCGTGGGTGTCACACGACCTCGTGCGGGCGGGTGAGGCCGCTGCGGTCTCGACCGGACTCGAGGAACTCGCCGCTCAGACCGATGCTCCCGCCGTGCGCTGGATGTCGGAGCACGCTGCGGCGCTCGTGTCGCACGACGGACCGCGACTGACAGCGTGCGCCGGGGAGGCGAGGCGGGCCGGATGTCACGCGATGGCGGTGCTCCTGGCGCAGGACGCCGTCGAGACGACGACTGCGCAACGCGATGTGACAGGTGCGCTCGTGGCGTCCCAGCTGGCGGCGGAGGCCCGCTCCCACACGAGCGGCATGTCGCCGGTCGACATCGGACCTGACATCGCGGCACGATTCGGCTTGTCCCGGCGCGAGGCGGAGGTGGCACGAGCCGCGTCCGGCGGGCTCACCGACCAGCAGATCAGCGACGAACTCTTCATCAGCGTCCGCACGGTCAATGCGCACCTGCGAGCGGTGTACCGCAAGCTCGGCGTCGCAGGGCGACACGAACTCGTCCTCGACTGACGACGCTGCCTCACGCGGTTCGGGCGAGGCGGCGAATAGGCAATGCCTACCGATGACCACCGCCGACCGAGGGAGGAAGAATTCGGTGATGACTCACACCACACATCCCCATGTCCCGACCACTCGAACCGAACGCCGTGGGCATCTCTGGCGAAGTCGCTGGGCCGCCATCGGGGCCGCGGTGGCAGTCACACTCGGCGCCGGTGGCCTCGTTGGATTCGTGAACGCCGCGAGCCCACCATCGGAGGTGATCTCGATCACCCCGGTGCGAATCCTCGACACCCGCGATCCGAACAACGTCGGCCTGGCCGGGCCGTTCGTCTCGCAGGTCAGCCAGGACCTGACGGTCACCGGGGTGGTTCCCGCCGTCGGTGGCGCGCAACAGGTGGTGCCCGTCGGAGCGACCTCGGTCGTTCTCAACGTGACATCGGTGGGCTCGAACGCAGCCGGCTTCATCAGCGTGCGGCCTGCGAACGCACCGGGAGCGCCGTCGACATCGAACCTGAACTTCGCGGCCGGCCAGGTCATCCCCAACACGGTGATCGTCGAGGTTCCGACGGCGGGTGCTGACGCCGGCAAGATCGAGATCACCTACGACGCCTTCGGCGTGGCGGGACGCACGACCGACGTGTTGGTCGATGTGATGGGCTACACGTTGCCGGCGTCCGATTCCGGCCCCCGGCCGCTGTTCGCCGTGGTCGAGCAGGACGGAGCGCTGGTTCGGTCGACACCGGGACTGGTGGCATCGTCACAGCTGCTCGCCGGTGTGCCGGCGGGACGGTATGCGGTCACCTTCGATCGCAACATCTCCGCCTGCGCCTACCAGGCCACCGTTGGTCGCCCAGGCGTCAACAGCGGCCCGGAAATCGGGTTCGCCATGGTCGCCAACTGGACGGACAGCCCGACGAACAGCGTGATCGTCTTCGTCAAGGACCAAGACGGCGCGGGAGCACAACGCGGGTTCCACCTCACGGTGAACTGCTGATCGATGGACGGATCGCCAGCAGTCTGAACCCGGCCCTCGAGCCGACTCGTTCCACCCCGATGTGCTCACTCGTGAGCCACCGCTGGAGCGAGTCGGCTCCGAGATGTTTCTGGACGACCAGCGCTGCGGTGCCGTCGGCGCCCAACCGCGCGAGCCATCGCAGCAGCAGTTCGTGAAGGGCCGCCTTGCCGATGCGGATCGGCGGATTCGACCAGATCGTGGCGAAGCGAATGTCGTCGGGTACGTCATCGGGATCGACCACGCGGATGTTCGCCAGGCTGTTGCGGCGGGCGTTGCGCACCGTCAACTCACGTGCTCGCGCATTGACGTCGACCGCCCACACGGTGGCCTCGGGGGATCGGCGGGCCATGGTCAGCGCAATGGCACCGCTCCCGCATCCGAGGTCGAGCAGGTCGCCCACCGAAGCGAGCGGGAGCGATGCCCGCAGGAGCATCGAAGTTGCCGTGTCGAGGTGGCCGTGCGAGAACACACCGCGATCGGTCTCCATCGTGAACGCGACGTCGGCGAGGGTGACGTCGACGATCACGGGATTTGATGGCACCGTCGGGTCGTTGTCGAAGTACTGCTCGCCGGACACTGCCCGTAGCCTGGCACGGATGTCGTACACCATCCGCACCTACGGCGACCCCGTGCTGAAGACGGTCGCATCAGCCGTCGACGACGTCGACGGCAAGATCGTCCGCCTCGTCGACGACATGTTCGACACCCTGATCGAGTCCGGCAACGGCATCGCCCTCGCGGCGCCACAGATCGGCGTCCAGAAGCAAGTCGTCGTGTGGGACATCGACGAACACCCGCTCGCCATCATCAACCCCGAAGTCGTCGAATCCGACGGCGAGTGGGTCTACGACGAGGGTTGTCTGTCGATCCCTGGGCTGTATGTCGAGATGTTGCGCCCGAAGACCGTGCTCGTGCGTGGCATCGACATCAACGGCGAGCTGATCGAGATCGAGGCCGACGAACTCGAGGCGCGCATGTTCCAACACGAGATCGATCACCTGAACGGTGTGTTGATGTTCGACCGTCTGGAGGGTGACCAGCGCAAGGCCGCCATGAAGGAGTACCGACGAATCGAGGACGAAACGGCGCGCGACGCCGCTCGTTCGCCGATTCGTCGGCGTCTCGGACTCGGATGAGGCTCGTCTTTCTCGGCACGCCCGAGATGGCGGTTGCGCCACTGAATGCGCTCGTCGAGGCGGGCCACGACATCTTGCTAGTGGTGACGCGCGTCGACAAGCGGCGTGGCCGCGGCAGCGAGGTGTCTCCGAGCCCGGTCAAGGCCGCCGCCCTCGAGCTGGGTCTGCCCGTGTCGCACTCGGTCGACGACGTGCTGGGAGCGGTCACCGAGCAGGGAGCCGAACTCGGCGTGGTCGTCGCGTTCGGCCAGATCGTCAAACCGCACGTGCTCGACGTGCTCCCGATGGTCAACCTGCACTTCTCGCTGCTGCCGCGTTGGCGCGGTGCCGCCCCCGTCGAGCGGGCACTGCTCGCCGGCGACGACTTCACCGGCGTGTGCGTGATGGCGCTCGAGGAGGGCCTCGACACCGGTGGTGTCTACGCCCGACGCAAGGTGCCGATCGGGCCCGAGACCACGGCGGCGGAGCTGCGCCGCGAACTCGTAACCGTCGGATCCGCGCTCCTCGTCGACACGCTCGCAGCGGATCTCGGCGAACCCGAGCCACAGGTGGGTGAGGTCACCTACGCGACGAAGTTCACCGCGGCGGATTTCGAGATCGACTGGAACCGGCCCGTGGTGGAGATCCACCGTCTCGTACGTTGCGGCGGAGCGTGGACGACATTTCGGGGTAAGCGCCTGAAGATCCTCACCGCCCACCTCGACGACGACACCCTGGTACCGCTCGCGGTGCAACCCGAAGGAAAGGCTCCGATGAGCTTCGAATCCTGGCGTCACGGTGCGCGGCCTGCCGACGACGAACTGTTCGCAACGCCGTGACCGGCCGCTCGCGCTCGCTCCACACCGATCGATCCGGACCCGGAGGTGATCGCACGGCCCGACGCGTGGCCCTCGACGCACTTCGGCGCATCGAGAGCGATGGCGCCTACGCCAACCTCGTGCTCGGGCCGATGCTGGCCTCGTCGGGCCTGACCGACATGGATCGCCGATTCGTCACCGAACTCGTGTACGGCACCACTCGGATGCGGCGGGCGTGTGATTCGGTCATCGATCGATTCGTCACCTCGCCGCCCGACGATGCCACTCGCAGCGTGCTGCGTCTCGGCACGTATCAGCTCCTCTTTGCCGGCGTGCCGCCGCATGCGGCCGTGGGTGAGACGGTTGGGCTGGCACCGAAGCGGACGCGCGGGTTCGTGAACGCCGTGCTTCGCAAGATCTCGCGCCTGTCGATCGGCGACCTGCAATGGCCGTCGGACGGCGCTCGTCTGAGCTATCCGGAGTGGATGGTCGATCTCTTCAGAGCCGAACTCGACAGCGAGGCCGTACCGGCACTCGAACGAATGAACGAGCCGCCTCCGGTGACCGCCCGTGCCGACGGGTACGTACAGGACGAGTCGTCGCAGTGGGTGGCCGCCTCGGTCGCTGCTCGACCGGGCGAACTCGTGCTCGATGTGTGCGCCGCACCGGGAGGCAAGGCAACAGCCATGGCGACGACGGGGGCGCGTGTGATCGCTGCCGATCAGCGCTTCGCACGAGCGGCACTGGTGAGCGAGAACGCGTTGACGCTCGATCTCGAGATCCCCGTGGTGTGTGCCGACGGACAGGCGCCCCCGTACCGTCGTGAGACGTTCGATGCGGTGCTCCTCGACGCTCCGTGTTCGGGCCTCGGGGCCCTTCGCCGCCGGGCCGACGCGCGCTGGCGGATCCAGCCGAACGACATCGTCGAACTGGCCGAACTGCAAGGTCGCCTGCTGTCGGCCGCCGGCGAACTCGTCGCTCCCGCCGGCCGATTGGTGTACAGCGTCTGCACGATCACCGCAGCCGAGTCGATCGATCATGCGACACCCGAGGACTTCGACGTCGATCCGACCCGTCCGACCGTGGGTGAGTGGCGGGCGTTCGAGCAGGGATGGCGGGTCCTTCCCCACGACGCTGACACCGATGCGATGGTGATGATTCGGTACCGTCGTCGTTCGTGAACGACTCGCCCCGACCCCTCGCCAAGGTGCTCACCGTCAGCGACGGCGTGGCTCACGGGGCGCGGGATGACGTGAGCGGACGAGCACTGGTCGAGCACCTCGGCGACAAGGGTTTCGACGTCGTCGACCACCGAGTGACCGCCGATGGCGCCGAAGCGGTCGCGGAGGCCTTGCGCGAGCTGTGCCACGAATTCGCCGGGTTGGTCGTGTCGACCGGCGGAACGGGCTTCGCCCCTCGCGACCAGACTCCAGAAGGCACGGCGTCGATCATCGAACGCGAAGCCCCCGGTCTGGCCGAAGCGATGCGGCTGTGCAACCCGCTCGGTCGGCTGTCGCGCGGTGTCGCCGGCATCCGGGGCTCGGCGATCGTGCTGAACACACCGGGGAGCACCAAGGGCTGCATCGAGCAACTCGATGCGGTCATCGACGTTCTCCCGCACGCCCTGCGCCTCCTCCACGACACCGACACGACCCACTGACCGAGCCCGCATCCCATCCCCCCAACCCCGTTCGTGGTGCACTTCGGGTGACCCGCCTCACACTTTTCGCGCCGCAAACCCGGGGGGAGGGGGTCGGAGGGCGCAGGTAGCCTCGGGGTCCATGCTGCGTCTCGTTCTCCCCAAGGGTTCGCTGGAGAAGGCGACGCTCGAACTCTTCGAGGCGGCCGATCTGCCCGTGATCCGATCGTCGACCGTCGGCTACCGAGCGACCATCGACGATCCCCGCATCGACTCGGTGCGCATCCTGCGCCCTCAGGAGATCCCGATGTACGTCGCCGAGGGACTGTTCGACATCGGCATCACGGGACGCGACTGGGTCGAGGAGACCGGCAGCGTCGTCGACACACTCGGCGAATTGAGGTATTCCAAGGCGACGAACAATCCGATCCAGCTCGTGGTGGCCGTCGCCGGCGACAACGCGGCGACCTCGGTGGACGACCTGCCTGCGGGGGTCCGCGTGCAGTCGGAGTATCCCGAAATCACCCGACGGTTCTTTGCCGACCACGGTGTCGATGCCGAGGTGCGCCTCTCCTACGGGGCGACGGAGGCAAAGATCCCCGACATTGCGGACTGCGTCGTCGAGATCACCGAGACCGGGCGCGCCCTGCGCGCCGCCGGGCTCAAGGTGATCGATACGATCCTGCTCTCCTACACCGAGGTCGTGGCGAACCCGGCCGCCGCACAGGACCCGGAAAAGCGCAAGGCGATGGATCAGATCATGACGCTGCTGAACGGCGTGCTCGATGCCCGAGGACGGGTGTTGCTGAAGCTGAACGTCACCGAGCAACGCAAGGATGCCGTTCTGGCTGTGCTCCCGTCGATGAAGTCGCCGACCATGTCACCGCTCGCCGGCGGTGGTTACGCCGTCGAGTCGGTCGTCGAGAAGAAGATGATCAACCTCGTGATCCCCGCCCTCATCGACGCCGGCGCGACCGACCTCGTCGAGATGGCGATCGCCAAGATCGTGCCGTGACCGAACTGGAGCGCGCATCGGGGCGAGGTGGCGTCGTCGTCGAGTTCGATGAATCCGCAGGCCTGGGCATCGTCCACGGACACGATGGTCGGAACTACGCCTTCCACTGCATCGAGATCGCCGACGGCACCCGCACGATCGAACGAGGCGTCGAGGTCACCTTCCACGTGATCGCCAAGCTCGGACGCTGGGAAGCCGCCGCCATCTGCTCGTGAACCTCGATCGCGAACGAGAGATCATCGATGTGCTGATGGCACTACGCCAGGGTGAGGTCACCACCTACGGCGATGTCGCGGAGGTTGCCGGACATCCCAAGCAGGCTCGTCTCGTCGGACGAATCCTCGCGACCACCGCGCACGACGTGCCCTGGTGGCGCGTCGTCGATGTGAGCGGCCGCCTTCGGGCCCACGATGTCGACGACCAGGCCCAGTTGCTCCGATCGGAGTCCGTGGTGGTACGCGAAGGGATCGTGCGCAGCGCCCCGATCGGCCGATTCAGTCGTCGGCCGGATTCGCCGTCATCTGACCCTTGATCTGTACGAACGCGAGGCGGATGTTGTTGAGGGCGTCACGCATCGTCTGGGCTTCGTCGCCGAGCCGGTCGCCCAGTCCGTCGACCAAACAGGCAACCGCATCGATCGCCAGCACCGACTGATGCAGATCGGGTGGGTCTGCCGAGAGATGGATCGCCGCCAGTTCGTAGAGCCCCATCACATGGTTGGTGATCACGACCTCTGCGGGGACCTGCGACAGTCGCGAGCGCGCGTCGTCCATTTCTCGCTGTGCTGCGGCGATCGCATCGAGCTGTTCGTCATCGAGTCGTTCGTCATGGAGGGCATCGAGGTCGAGGCCGTCAGAGGTTTCGTCACTCATGCGCGGTACCCTACCGAGCACAATTGAGGCGAAGTGGGGGAAACCCCCACCTGGCCACCACCTGCAGTGATGCAACCGGTGCGCCCAGGTCACAAGGCTGAGACCAGCCCC
>JBGTEH010000324.1:0-2341 GCA_041747915.1 Ilumatobacteraceae bacterium | reverse complement strand
GATCAGATCCCGCCCGGCCAGATGAACACCTCGATGACGATCAACGCGACCGCCGCCTGGTTGCTCGCGCTGTACGTGGCCAATGCCGACGAGCAGGGAGCGGACGCATCGCAGCTGCGCGGCACCACCCAGAACGACATCGTCAAGGAGTACCTGTCGCGCGGCACCTACATCTTTCCTCCCGAACCCTCGCGCCGACTGATCGTCGACATGGTCGCCTGGTGCGCACAGCACGCTCCGCTGTGGAACCCGATGAACGTCTGCTCGTACCACCTGCAAGAAGCGGGTGCGACGCCCGAGCAGGAGATCGCCTACTCGATGGCCACGGCGATCGGGGTGCTCGATGCCGTGCGCGACTCGGGCCAGGTGTCGCCCGAGCAGTTCAGCCAGGTCTACGGGTCGATCTCGTTCTTCGTCAACGCCGGCATCCGGTTCGTCGAGGAGGTCTGCAAGTTACGCGCGATGACCGACATGTGGGAGCAGATCGGGCGTGAGCGTTACGGAGTGACCGACGACAAGGCGCTGCGATTCCGTTACGGGGTGCAGGTCAACTCGCTCGGTCTGACCGAGGCCCAACCGGAGAACAACGTCCAGCGCATCGTGCTCGAAATGCTCGCTGTGACGTTGTCGAAGCGAGCGCGCGCGCGGTCAGTGCAACTGCCCGCGTGGAACGAGGCGCTCGGTCTGCCGACGCCGTGGGATCAGCAGTGGTCGTTGCGGATGCAGCAGGTCTTGGCCTTCGAGACCGACCTCCTCGAGTACGACGACATCTTCGACGGCTCGACCGTGATCGAGGGGCGCACCGATGAACTGCGGGCGGCGGCCCAGGCAGAACTCGACGACGTGCTGGCGATGGGCGGCGCGTTCGAGGCCGTCGAGACACTCAAGGCGCGCCTCGTCACGTCGATGGCCACACGCACGCGCCGGATCGAGTCGGGCGAGCAGGTCGTCGTCGGCGTCAACGACTTCGTCGAGGCCACCGATTCCCCGCTGGGCGGAGACGGTGCGATCCTCAAGGTCGATCCGGCGATCGAACGGCGCCTTGCCACCGAGATCGTCGACTGGCGTGCGGCGCGCGATCGAACCGCCGTCGACGCGGCTCTCGACGAGCTGCGTCGTGTCGCCCGATCCGGCGAGAACGTGATGCCGCCGTCGATCGCATTGGCCAAGGCCGGCGGCACCACCGGCGAATGGGGCGATGTGATGCGCTCGGTGTTCGGCGAGTACCGCGCACCGACCGGAGTGAGCGGAGCGACGGGATCTGCGCAGGGACTCGGCGCGGTCGTCGAGTTCGTGAAGGCGATGGACGGAGGGCCACCCAAGTTCCTCGTCGCCAAGCCGGGTCTCGACGGTCATTCGAACGGGGCCGAGCAGATCGCCGTCGCAGCGCGCGACTCCGGCATGGAGGTGGTCTACTCCGGCATTCGTTCGACGCCCGAGCAGATTGCGGCGTCCGCTCGCGACGAGGATCCCGACGTGATCGGTCTGTCGATCCTGTCTGGGTCGCACCTCGACCTCGTGCCCGACGTACTCGCACACTTGGCGACGATGGGCGTCGACGCTCCAGTGGTTGTCGGCGGCATCATCCCTGAAGACGACCGGCCGCGTCTCGCCGCCATGGGCATCGCCGCGGTGTACACCCCAAAGGACTTCCAACTCGCCAAGATCATGCGCGACGTCGCCGACCTCGCCGCCGCCCACCGCGCGCGCTGAACCGCGAGGCGATGAGATCGTGGTGCGGCGGGCGGGCCGGAATCTCATCGCTCAGGATCTCGACTGCGTGTCAGACCGGGGCGGGGTGAAGTTGTTCGCGTCGGATCCACTCATCGAGGATCGGGCTCGACTCGAAGCTCGTGATCAACGCGTATCGCGCAGCGTTGCCGGGGTGGACCACCACGTGCCAGAGGCGTTGCGTGTCGACGACGAATCGCGACCCGCGATGCAGAGGCACCCGCATCTCGCTCGACGGATCTGGCAACCCATCCGGGCCGTTGTCCATCAGCAGCATGTAGCTGTCGGGGTTGTCGGTGAGTTCCACCCACGACCGCACGACCCAGCCCTCGTTGTCGGGATTGAACCGGTTGTTGTCGTCACGATGGATCGAACGGATCGCGCTCTCCCGATCTTGGGGTTCGAGTTTGATGATGCGGACGCGTCCGAAGTTGGCACCGACGCCATCGACGTACGTGCGTACCGACGTGGCGATCTCGGCGTTCGATGTCCAGAGGGCGTCCTTGTCGGTCTTGCCCTTGTCCCAGAATCCGCGACAGTCGAGTTCACCGTCGGCCGAGGCGAGCGGCGCGAAATTCGTGTCGCCCCCCGACTTCCAATCCATGTACTC
>JBGTEH010000323.1:0-1839 GCA_041747915.1 Ilumatobacteraceae bacterium | reverse complement strand
CGGGCGAACTGGCCGATGAACTCGACCTCGTCGTCGTCGATCCACCGGTCGAGGAGTTCGTTCGCATGGTGGGTGATCATGTCGCGATGGCGCAGTGCGCCCGGCCCGACCCACGGATCGGTGAGTTCCTTGCGGTGCCGGGTGTAGAGCACCTGCGTCGGGCGCAGCGACAGCATCGATGCCTGCATCAGGTTGTGATGGCTTGCGTAGGCATCCTCCGGCGAGAGGTGTTGGTCGACGAGTTGACCCAGCCGCTTGGTGGTCAGACTGAGGAATCGTTCGGGGTCGCGCACCACGGCCGACACGTCGGCGTGTTTGGTCAGCACGAACGCATCGGATCCGGGTGTCAGGCCACCCCCGGCGATTCGCAGCACTGGGGCGTCGCGGTGAAGGATCTCGTACGCCTCGTACCAGTGCTCCTGGGCGCCATCGCCGAAGAGGTCGACATCGTCCACGTCCACCGGGCACGCCATTGCGCTGAGTTCGTGATTCACGTGCTTGGGATACGACATTCGCCCAGACCTCCCCCACCAGGCGGGTCGTTCAGACCCGGTAGATGTCAGGCCTATCAGATCCAGCACACCCGCTCAGCTCCGGAACCAACCTGACGAACCGTCGTTGCCGACGCGCCCCCCAGCGCGTCGGCAACGAGTCGGCTCACTCGACGACGGAGGACGGGATCCAGTTTCCGTGGAACCCGAATGGGATCCGCGGGAGCTCGACCGACGCCACCGGCGTGTCGTCCATGGTTGCCGCGTCGAGCACGACGTACCGGCTCGTGTCGGTGTCGGCGTCGTACACGAACGTCATCAAATAGCCGTCGTCCTCGTTGAGGCCACCCTCGGCCGGAACGAACACCGGCTCGCCCGGGATGTGGCCGAGACCGAGTTCGATCGTCGAGCGAGCGCCGGTCTGACGGTCGTGCTTGATGATCGTGCCGGCATTGGTCATCGGATCGTCGTAGCTGGCGTTGTCGGGAATGCCCATCATGTAGCCGTAGCGGTGCTGTAGACCGACCACGCTGTCGGCGACGCGCGGGAACTCGGCCGGACGGTCGTCGACCTGCTCCTCGTGCACCTTGCCCGTGACGGTGTCGATCGTGAAGCGCCACAGCTCCGGCATCGGAAAGTCCATCATCGACTCGCGCCACACATGGCTGAGCCGGGCCACGTCGAGGACGATCTTGTCGCCGTCCTCGTACGAGTTCATCGGGTGGAACACGTAGCAGGGGTTGATGTCGTACCAGCGCACGTCGGCATCAATGCCGTTGCGCGGCATCACGCCGAGGCGTGACGGGTAGTCGTCATCCCAATGGATCGGCATCTCGCCGCGCATCGCCGCGTCGAGGTCGAACACAGCGGGCAGATCCATGAACACGATGTTGTTGCGGGTGACGTTGAAGTCGTGCATCATCGTCGGGCCGCCGACCGTGATCTCCTCGTTCTGCACCAGCACACCGTCGGGCGACACGCGGTAGTAGCGCAGGTACGGCTCGAAGGGTGCATAACCGAACGCGAGCAGCTCACCGGTCTCGGGGCAGATCTTGGGGTGTGCCGTGAACTGGCTGGCCAGTGCACCGTTGAAGTCGGTCGGGCCGACCGTGGTGAGTTCGCCGTCGAGCGCGTACGGCAAATGGCCCTCTTCGAGGGCCAGGATCCTGCCGGCGTGACCGATGACGTTGGTGTTCGCCTTCGACGCCTTCATGTCCATCGCCACTGCCGGATCGAGGATGTTCAGATCAGGGGTCGACATGAACGGCGTCTGCACGTAGCGGTTGCGGTACCACTCGGCCTGGCCGTCGCGCAGGCGCACGCCGTGCACCATGCCGTCGCCGAAGAA
>JBGTEH010000322.1:0-3249 GCA_041747915.1 Ilumatobacteraceae bacterium | reverse complement strand
GCCGGCTACACCGAGCAGCAGATCCTGTACGTGGTGCTCGCCCTCGCCGTCAAGACGATCTCCAACTACAGCAACCACTTGTTCCACACTCCCGTCGACGCCGCCTTCGCCGCCCGAGCGTGGGAACACTGAGTTGCGGCGCCGTCTACCGGGAATCGAAGATCGGACCGAGCGAGTTCACACTCCTATGGCGCACACGAACCCACAGCTCGCCCATCCCTCAGCCGAGGGAGGCGACATCACCGTCTACTGGCGCCCCGGGTGCCCGTTCTGCTCCTCGCTTCGAGGCGGACTGCACCGGGCTGGGCTTCCGTTTCGAGAGGTGAACATCTGGGACGACCCGAGTGCAGCGGCTTTCGTCCGATCCGTCGCCCGGGAAAACGAGACCGTACCCACCGTCTCCATCGGCAATGTGAACCTTGTCAACCCTTCCGCGCGACGCGTTCTCGAGGTCGCAGCGAACGAGACCCCTGCGCTGTTGCCATCGCCGTTGACGGTGACGGGGCCTCACCGGCGCCGCTGGTTCCGTCGACACACCGTTGCCGTCAAGTGACGTCACAAACGGAAGTGCCGATGGATCGTCACGACGCACTCGCGACGTCTTCGGGCGGGGTCCCGTGGGCCTCGACCGAGCAGATGCGCGAGGTCGACAGGATCATGACCGACGATCTCGGCATCGACCTCGCTTTGATGATGGAGAGTGCCGGCCGCCATCTTGCGTACCTCAGCCGCCTGCGCTAACTGGACGGCGACGCGACCGATCGACATGCGGTCGTGTTCGCGGGACCTGGCGGCAACGGTGGAGGAGCGCTCGTCGCCGCGCGACGGTTGCACGGCTGGGGTGCCAACGTCACCGTGGTGGCTGCAGGGCCGACCCGTTTCAGCACCGTCGCCCGACAACAACTGCAACGCGTCCATCGACTCGGCATCACCGTGCGGGACATCTCGGAACTCAACGACACCGGCGACGTTGATGTGGTGCTCGACGGGATCACCGGCTACGCGCTCAATGGTGCACCCTTTGGCGAGGCAGCACAGCTGATCCGGTGGGCCAACCTGTGCGTCGCACCCACCATCGCGCTTGACGTGCCATCGGGGGTCGATGCCACCACCGGCGTCGCACACGATCCGTCAATCCGGGCCGCCGTCACACTCACCCTCGCGGTTCCGAAAGTCGGACTTCGTCTGCCGTCGGCGGCAGCTGCCGTGGGCGAGTTGTACGTCGCCGACATCGGCATTCCCCCACACGTGTTGGCACGCGCCGGCATCGACAGCGCCGAGGGCCTGTTCGCGGCAGAGGAGATCGTCCGACTCTGGTGAACGCCGGGAAGGAACACTCCGAGACACCGGGTTCCTCATGCACATCGACATCGACAAAGGAGTCAAGCCATGGTTCGAGCAGTCTGGAACGGCGCAGTGATCGCCGAGAGCGACGAGACAGTCGTCATCGAAGGCAACCACTACTTCCCCACCGACTCGGTACGGCCTGAGTTGCTGCGGCAGAGCACGACGACGACGGTGTGCCCGTGGAAGGGTCGCGCCTCGTACCACACACTCATTGTCGACGGAAAGGAGAACCGCGACGCTGCCTGGTACTACCCCAACCCGAGCAGCGCCGCGTCTGCCGTCGCTGGGCGGGTGGCCTTCTGGCACGGCGTCAAGATCGAAGACGACGGCGGCCCGGCGCCTCGTCGTTCGTTCCTCGAACCGGTTCCGTCGCAACGATCAGACGACCCCCGACGCCGACGAACACGCCCACGCCGGGCCTGCACCCGTCACCGATCTCACCGACGGTACGTTCTTCGACTCGCTCGACGGTCACGTGACCATCGTCGACTTCTGGGCACCGTGGTGCGGACCGTGCAAGGCCCTGCACCCGATCCTCGATCACCTTGCCCACCACCACGCCGACGACCAGGTCCACTTTGCACGCGTCAACGTGGACGAGAACCCCGGCGTCGCATCAGGGCTCGGGGTGATGAGCATCCCGACGCTCGTGCTGTGTGACGCGCACGGCAACGAGGTGGACCGCATCGTCGGTCTGCCCGATCGGAGAACCCTCGACCAGTTCGTCATCAGAGCATCCGCAGTCGCAAGCAGCGGATTGAACACACCGTGACATCGCCTGACGCTGTCGATGTGCCAGATTCCGTCGATGTCGTGGTGCTCGGAATGGGCCCAGGCGGCGAGGATGTCGCCGGAAAGCTCGCCGAGGCGGGGCTGAGCGTCGTCGGGATAGACGGCGGACTGGTCGGCGGAGAGTGTCCGTACTGGGGCTGCGTGCCATCGAAGATGATGATCCGTGCCGCCAATCTTCTCGCCGAAGCGCACCGCATCCCAGGAATGGCCGGCAACGCGATCGTGCGCCCGGATTGGGCGCCCGTGGCAGCGCGCATTCGCGAGGAAGCGACCGACAACTGGGACGACACGATCGCCGTCGACCGATTCGAGGGCAAGGGCGGGAGGTTCGTGCGCGGCCGCGGACGACTGACGGCACCCGACGTCGTCACGGTCGGCGATCGACAGTTCCGGGCAACCCGGGCAGTGGTGCTGGCAACAGGCACCGCGCCGGCGATACCGCCGATCCCAGGTCTCACCGACACGCCCTACTGGACCAATCACGACATCATCGAAGCCAAGGAGCTTCCGGGCTCGATCATCGTCCTCGGTGGCGGCGCGATCGGCGCGGAGCTCACTCAAGTGTTCGCCCGCTTCGGGGTGGTCGTCACGATCGTCGAAGCGGCAACCCGCCTGCTGCCACTCGAGGAACCCGAAGCCGGTTCCGTGCTCGCTGATGTCCTCGAACATGAAGGCGTCACGGTCATCACCGGCATCGGGGCCACGCGTGTCGACCACGACGGTCACCAGTTCGCTGTGCAGCTCGGTGACGACCGAGTCATCCACGCCGAACGACTCCTCGTCGCCACGGGCCGAAGAGTGGACCTCGCTGCCATTGGTGCCGACGTTCTCGGCATCGACCCGACCTCACGCGCACTTCCCGTCGGCGGCCACCTCCGCGTCGTCGACCGGGTATGGGCTGTCGGCGACATCACCGGCAAGGGCGCTTTCACCCACATGGCGATGTATCAGGCCGGCATCGTCGTCGCTGACATCCTCAACCAACCGCATGCCCCTGCCAGCTACCACGCTGTCCCGCGCGTCACCTTCACGGATCCCGAGGTCGGCTCGGTGGGGCTGTCGTTGCAGGCAGCGATCGACGCCGGGATCGACGTTGCCGTCGGCCGAGAG
>JBGTEH010000321.1:0-10827 GCA_041747915.1 Ilumatobacteraceae bacterium | reverse complement strand
GTGTTCGCGTTGTTGTTCGTGATGACGGGTCTGGTCGAACAGTTCCACCTCGAGCCGGTCGACACCGTGGCCGCGATCGGCGCCGACTGGTGGGTGATTCCCGAGGGCATCTCGGGGCCGTTCACGTCACTCGCAGCTGCCCCCGCCCAAGCCATCGACGCAGTACAGGCCGACAGCAAGTCGGCGGTCGTCGTCTCGCGGGCGAACATGTTCCTCGACGAGGACCCGATCGACGTCGTTCTCTTCGGCCACGAAGCCGACGGCCTGGGGAGCCCAGAGGTGAACGACGGTCGCGCGGCGACTGCGCAGGGCGAACTCGTCGCCGACGCGACCGCCGGCCTCGACGTCGGCGATCAGGTCACCGTCGGGGGGATCGCCTTCACGGTCGTCGGTGAGACCGAGAACGCCACGATGTTGGCCGGCACGCCCATGGTGTTCATGACGCTGCCCGACGCCCAGCAACTCGTGTTCCGCTCGACCGAGGTCATCGGTGCCGTGCTCGTCGATGGGGAGGTCGGCGCGGTCCCGCCCGGAGCGAAGGTGCTCACCGCTTCCGCGGTCGCCGCCGACGCGCTGCGTCCGCTCGACGGAGCGATCTCGTCGATCGAACTCGTCCGGCTGTTGCTCTGGGTCGTCGCCGCCGTCATCATCGGCGCCGTCGTCTACCTGTCGGCGCTCGATCGTCAACGTGACTTCGCGGTTCTGAAGGCGGTCGGCGCGCCGAACTCGGCGCTGCTCGGCAGCCTTGCTGTGCAGGCCGTGCTGGTTGCTCTGGTGGCGGTCGCGCTCGCCGCAGTCATCCAGATCTTCCTCGCGCCATCGTTCCCTCTCCCGGTGCGCGTGCCCGGCCGAGCCTTCTGGCAGTTGCCGGTCCTCGCCGTGGTGATGGCGCTCTTCGCTGGCGGGGTCGGCATGCGCAAGGTCCTGCGATCCGACCCATCGCAGGCCTTCTCGGGAGCGGGCGCATGAGCGTCGGGCCACTCACCGTCACCGATCTCACGGTCGAGTTCATCCACGACGGTTACGCCATCCGGCCTCTCGACGGATTGTCGTTCGAGGCCGGCGCCGGCGAACTCGTGGTGCTGCTCGGTCCGTCAGGCGCCGGCAAGACCACACTGTTGTCGTGTCTCGGGGGAATCCTCACGCCGACGTCGGGTTCGATCCTCCTCGGTGACACCGACGTCACGGCAATGAGGGGAAAGCAGCTCGATGTGTATCGACGCGAGCAGATCGGATTCGTCTTCCAGGCGTTCAATCTGATCCCGTCGCTGACCGCTCGCGAGAACATCGCCGTGCCGATGACCTTGACCGGTCACGGCCGCAAGGAATCGTTCGATCGTGCCGACGAGCTGTTGGAGCAAGTCGGTCTTCAGGATCGAGGCAATCACCTGCCGAGCAAGCTCTCGGGTGGCCAACAGCAACGCGTCGCGGTGGCCCGCGGGCTCGGCCACAATCCGCCGCTGTTGCTCGCCGACGAGCCGACCGCGAACCTCGATCACATCCAGGCCGAGGCGATCATCCGGGTGTTGCAGGGGCTGCGTGACGACGGTCGCATGATCGTGGTGTCGACACACGACTCGCGCCTTGTGCCGATCGCTGACCGGATCGTGCAGCTCATCCCCGTCGGTGGTCACGACGAGGTCGCCACCCACGACGAGAGCTTTGCGGCCGGCGAGTCGATCTTCGAGCAGGGCGATCACGCCGAGTTGATCTATGTCATCAAGTCGGGCGAGGTCGACGTGATCAGGTTGCTCGCCGACGGCGATGAGGAACTACTCACGAAGCTCGGCCCCGAGCAGTACTTCGGCGAGCTGGGCCCGTTCCTCGGTTTTCCTCGCTCGGCGTCGGTTCGTGCGAGCACGGACGTGGTACTCACCGTGTACAGCCCGCGCGTCTTCCGCGAGAAGGTCCTCCACAAGAACTGACGACGAGAGCGTCGATGCGGTTCGTCAGCGGGGCGCGACGCCGTTGTCGGCGAGGAAGTCGAGGGTTCGGCCGAGCGCGATCGCGGCCGACAATGCGTCGTGCGATTCTCGGGCATCGCAGCTGAATCCGTGGTCCGCGCCGGGATACACGTGTACCGGCACGTCGGGGTGGGCGGCGGCGATCGCTTCGACCTGATCGAGCGGGATTCCGTGGTCGAGTTCACCGAAGTGGAGCATCGTCGCAACCTTCGGCGTGCGGTCGATCATCGAGTGGACCTGGCCGCCGTAGTAGCCGACGGCAGCAGCGATCGGGAGTTCGTCGGCAGCGATCCAGGCGATGCTGCCGCCGAAGCAGAAGCCGATCACGGCCACTGGCCCGGTCTCGCTCACGTGGTCGACCGCCGCGGCCACGTCGAGCATCGCCGGATCCCACGCGATCGGCATCACGAGTTCGATGCCCCGAGCGCGACCTGCTTCGTCATAGCCGAGTTCGACGCCGCGCTCGCCGCGATCGAACAGAGCCGGAGCGATGGCGCGGTAGCCGAACGCTGCGTAACGATCGACGACCGAGCGGATGTGCGCGTTGACGCCGAAGATCTCCTGCACGACCACGATCGACGCGGCTGCGCCGTCGGGGTGCACCTCGTACGCATCGAGCTGGTGGCCGTCGCTCGCAGTGAGTGTGGTCATCCCTCGACGCTACGCCATCGCGCCGCACACCCTCCCCCCTCAACGTTTGTGGCGCGATCCGGGTGGGCCGGGTCACCCAATTCGCACCACGAACGGGAAGGGGGAGTGGGCTGGCGGTACGGTCACGGCGATGGCGAGTGGGCGGGGCTTTCCGGCTGGATTCTTCGATCGTGGCGACGAGTCGGCGGACTCGATCTTCTACCGACCCGACCGTCTCGTCACCCACATCGACGACGGTGCAATCACTGCGGTCGGCGACCTCTACGACGAGCTGGGCTTGGACGGCGACGTGCTCGATCTCTGCTCGTCGTGGATCTCGCACTTCCGGGCGGCCCCGCGCCAACTGGTGGCGATGGGGATGAACGAGGCGGAACTGCGGGCGAACGAGATGGCCGCGAGCTGGGTGGTGAAGGATCTGAACGTCGATCCTTCACTGCCCTTCGACGACGCGAGCTTCGACGCGGTCACCTGCTGCGTGTCGGTCGACTATCTCACGAGGCCGCTCGACGTCTTTGCCGAGGTCGCCCGAGTCCTGCGCCTGGGTGCGCCGTTCGTGGTGACGTTCTCGAACCGCTGCTTTCCGACGAAGGCGATCCGCGGCTGGCTGTCGACCGATGACGAGGGGCGATGTTCGATCGTCGACGCGTATTTCGAGATGACCGACGGGTTCGGCGCCGCCACCGTGCAACGGCGCAACGAGCATGCCCGCAGCGACCCGCTGTACGCGGTCGTGGCGCGACGTTCGTCCTGAACGCCGCTGGCAGTTGGCCAACCGCGCGCGGATACCGTCGCCGGATGACGTTCAACCACGAGTCCACCACCGACGAAGTGCTCGACGGGGTCGACCTCTCGGGCCGACGCTTCGTCGTCACCGGCGCTGCCAGCGGGCTCGGCGAAGAGTCGACGCGGGCACTCGCGTCGCGCGGCGCGTCGGTACTGATGCTGGCTCGCGATCCAGGCAGGAACGACGAGGCTGCTTCCCGCGTGCGAGCAGAGGTGCCCGACGCCGACCTGTCGCAGGACACGGTCGACCTCGCCGACCTCGCCAGCATCCGGTCGTTCGCCGCCCGGTTCCTCGACACGGGCCAGCCGATCGACGTGTTGATGAACAACGCCGGGGTCATGGCGTGTCCGTTCGGGCACACCGCTGATGGATTCGAGATGCAGTTCGGCACGAACCATCTCGGTCACTTCGAGCTCACCCGACTCCTGGAGCCGGCAGTGGTCGCGGGCAACGAGCCGCGCATCGTCAATCTGTCATCGGCTGCGCACGGCATCTCGGATGTCGATCTCGACGACCCTGGGTTCGAGCGGACCGCCTACGACGCGTGGATCTCCTACGGTCGTTCGAAGTCGGCCAATGCCCTCCACGCGTTGGCGCTCGCGGATCGATGGGGTGCCGACGGCGTGTTGGCGTTCTCGGTCCATCCCGGCGGCATCATGACCAACCTCGGTCGCCATCTCGACGACGACCTCATGCAGCAGATGCTCGACCGGGCCAAGCAGCGGTCGGCCGCGTCCGGTGAGTCGGGTGGCATGAAGTTCAAGAGCATTCCGCAAGGGGCGGCCACCCAGGTGTGGGCCGCGACGTCAGACGACGTGATCGACCACAACGGGAGCTACCTCGCCGACTGCGGGGTCGGCGTGCTCGGTGGCAACATCGGCCGCAACGGCGTCGAGGCGTACGTCACCGACGCAGCGCGCGCCGCCGAGCTGTGGAGCCTCAGCGAGCAGCTCGTCGGCGGCTGATCGGGGGTGCACCGTCGAGTTGCGCGAACCGCACCGCCACATCAGCGCTCACCGACACGGCGAGTTCGATGAATCGTTCGGCGGCGGTCGACAGCGTGTGCCGGGCGCGCCACGCAATGGAGATCTCGCGACCGGGAAAGCCCGGCACGAGAGGGTGGAGGCTCACGCGGGGATCCTCGGGGTCGACGCACAGCAGCGGCAGAATCGCCAGCCCCATGCCCTCGCGGACCATCGCTGCAACGGTGCTGTTGTCGTTGGTACGGAACACGTAGGCCGGATCGAGACCGGCTGACCGCAGTCCGGCCTCGTTGATCATCTGGCACGAGTTGGCGTTCTGGCCCACGAGCGGCTCGTCGACGATCTCGCTGATCGCCACCGGCCCGTCGGGGAACTGGCCCGGCCGGGCGAGGAGACGGAACGGGTCATTGAGCAGGTGGCGCGTGTCGAAGCTCGAGTCGACCTCGCCCACCACGAAGCTGACATCGAGTTCGCCGCTGGCGAGTCGGTCGTGGAGCTCCTCGTCGTAGTCGCTCTCGAAGGCCACGATCTCGAGGTTGGGAAGTTCCTTGCGCATCGTTCCGATCAACGACGGCAGCACGGTGTTGGAGATGCTCTGGAACGTACCGACGCGTAGGCGTCCGGCGTCGCCGGTTCGGAACCGGTCGAGATCGTCGGCGATGCGGTCGAGCTGGGTCAACAAGGCGCGGCTGTGGTCGAGCAGGTGCGCTCCGAGCGGCGTGAGTTCGACAGGGCGCGGCCCGCCCGGGCGGTCGAACACGCGCTCGCCGACGAGCCGTTCGAGCGATGCGATCTGTTGGCTCACCGCCGACTGCGTGTATCCGATCCGATCGGCGGCGCGACCGAACGTGCCCTCTTCCGCCACCGCGTCGAATGCGACGAGCAAGCGGATGTCGAGGTCGCGAAGGTCGGCCATTGATCATCAGTGTAGCTGATCATCATGACGACAAATGATCGCTGGTGATTGACCTCCGGTGTCCGTAGCTTGGTCCTCGTGAACTCTCCATCAGATCTTCTCGACCGCTTCGCCGGTGCCATCGAGTCGCATGGCATCGCATCCGTGCCGTCCGAACTGTTCATCTCGCTCGTGGCACTCGCCCGCAGCGTCGACGCCAGCCCGATCGCCATCGCCGTCCTCGTCGACCCCACCGAGCCGCCCGTCGTACGCGAGCGCGCGTTCCACAAGCTGACGATCCAGATCGTCGGTCGCACCGACCGTCGGTCGAGCGTGATCGAGCGTCGGACGTTGCTGTCGGCCTGACTCGATCGAACGGTGAGCGTCACTCGGCGATGTCGAAGGCGGCGGTGACCTTCGTCGGGTGCAGCCGCACGAGTAGTTCGCCCGGTACCCCGTTGCGCTCGCCATACTCCTGCGCCCGATCGACTCCCATGTAGCGACCGCCGATGATGGCGGCGAAGCGTCGCACCTCGTCGAGGTCGTCGTGCACGGTGATGGCGCCGTCGACCTTCACGAACGAGAACGGCGGCGTCTGGTCGTCGACGACGAGTGAGGCTCGGCCCTCACGAGCCAGCGCTCGCCCCTTGCCGGTGTCGGCGCCGGTGTTGAACACGATGTCGTCACGGTCGAGAACGAACCAGACCGGCGCGACGTGCGGCGCACCGTCTTTCGCAACCCAGGCGATCTTGCCGGTTCGGGTGCCGTGCGACAGGAAGTCGCGGACATGGGCGTCGGAGAGTGAGGCCATAGGTCAGTCTGTCGTACGATCGCAGCGGTGACCGACAGGGTGATCGACAGGGTGCTCGACGCCGAGGAACGCGAGGCCAGACAACGCTGGTTCGGTCAGACCGTTCGCGAACTGCACGAGCGGTTCGGATCGCTGCACGAGGGCTCGCCGGCGTCGTACATCCCCGAGCTGGCCGGCGTCGATCCCGACAAGTTCGCCATCGCTGCGATGACCACGCACGGCGACAGCGTGGCGGTCGGCGACGTCGACCAGCACTTCACGATCCAGTCGATCTCCAAGCTGTTGATGTACGGGCTGGCACTCGAGACGCATGGCCGCGGCAAGGTCCACGAGCGCGTGGGAGTTGCGCCGACCGGTGAGCCGTTCAACGCGATCGAACTGGACGATGCGACCAACCGTGCCCCGAACCCGATGGTCAACGCCGGTGCGATCGCGATCACCGATCTCGTCGTCGGCGACACGGTCGACGAGCGCATCGATCGGGTCCGGTCGATGTTCGAGCGCTATCTCGGCCGCCGACCCGAGGTGGACGCGGCCGTGTGGGCGTCCGAGCACACGACTGGCAACCGCAACCGGGCGATTGCCTATCTGATGCTCAGCCGCGGCATCATCGACGACCGCGTGGAGGAGACGCTCGATCTGTACTTCGGGCAGTGCTCGGTGCTGGTGACCGCGAACGACCTGGCGCTGATCGCCGCCACGATCGCGAATCATGGCGTTCACCCGCTCACCGGCGAACAGGTGGTCGGCCGCGAGGTGACTCGCGACATGCTCACCGTGGCGCTCACGTGCGGCATGTACGACTACGCCGGGGAGTGGGCGTTCTCGGTGGGGATCCCCGCCAAGAGCGGCGTCGGCGGCGGCATTCTCGGGATGCTGCCGGGCATCGGCGGGGTGGCGACCTTCTCGCCGCGCATCGACTCGATCGGCAACAGCGTGCGGGGTCTGCGCGTGTTCGAGGAGCTGTCGAGCGACTTCGACATGCACATGTTCGACCCCGACCGCCCCTGGCGCCGCTGACACCGTCGCTCGACACCCACCCGTTTGCGGCGCGATCTGGGTGACCCGTCGCACCGAATCCTCACCACGAACGATTCGGCGGCGCCTGGCGATGACTCGTCACACCGACAGGCGTGAACTCAGCAGCTCTCGAACTCGTGGCGCGACCTCGGTGCCGTAGAGCTCGATGCTGTGCATCATCGTCTCGTGCGAGAGGGTTCCGGCCGAGTACTTCATGTCGAAGCGACTCGCGGCCAGCACCTCCACGGTCGAGGCGATCTTGCGAGCGACCGTTTCGGGCGATCCGACGTGGAGCGCGCCGTCAGGGCCCGCGGCGTGGTCGAACTCGGCGCGGCTCGCCGGTGGCCATCCGCGCTCTGCACCGATGCGGTCGCGCATCGGCTTCCAATGTGGCCACAGGTCGTCGAGCGCGCGGTCGTCGGTGTCGGCGACGTGCCCTGGCGAGTGGACGCCGATGGGTAACGGCCCATGTCCGAATTCGCCCAGCGTTCGCCGGTAGAGCTCGACGTGGCCGGCGAACCGGGCGGGTGATCCGCCGATGATCGCGAGCATCAGCGGCAGGCCGTGGCGCGCTGTTCGCACGATCGACTCGGGGCTCCCGCCGACGCCGACCCAGGCGCGAAGCCCTCGTTCGGTACGCGGGTACACCTGGAGACCCGCGAGTGGTGGGCGGGTGGAACCACTCCACGTCACGGGCTCCTCTCGGAGGAGGTGGGTGAACAGATCGAGCTTCTCCTCGAACAGCTCCTCGTATTGGTCGAGGCGGTAGCCGAAGAGCGGGAACGATTCGGTGAACGAGCCCCGACCCAGGATCACTTCGGCGCGCCCGTTGGAGACCGCGTCCAGCGTGGCAAAACGTTGGTGGACTCGGATCGGGTCGTCGGAGCTGAGCACGGTCACCGCCGAGCCGAGCCGGATGCGCTCGGTGCGCGCAGCGATCGCCGCAAGGACCGTCTCCGGCGAGGAAATGGCGAAGTCGTCGCGGTGATGCTCGCCGACGCCGAAGAAGTCGAGTCCGAGTTGGTCCGCGAGGACGGCCTCGGCCACCACGTTGCGGATCACCTGTGCTTCGTGGAGCCGATGGCCGTCGGCTCCGACGGTGATGTCGCCGAAGGTGTCGAGGCCCAGTTCGACCGCAGATGTCGAATCGATGGATGAAGTTGTTGCGATCACAACAAATGTAACTGCTCGAGATCATCCGATATTCCCGTTCGGCCAGGGGGCTACGGTCTCGCCGATGAGACGTTGGTTGCCGCTCGTCGCGCTGGCCGGAGCGCAGTTCATCATGGTCCTCGACCAGTCGGTGATGAACGTGGCGATCAGCCAGCTCGTGGTCGACTTCGACACCACGGTCACGACCATCCAGGCGGTGATCACCTTCTACAGCCTCGTGATGGCGATGTTCATGCTCACGGGCGGCAAGATCGGTGACATCCTCGGTCGGCGCCGCACCTTCGTGATCGGCCTCGTCATCTACGCATCTGGATCCGCGCTCACGGCAGTTGCTCCAACAGTTGCCGTGCTCACGCTCGGGTGGTCGGTGTTGGAGGGCATCGGCGCCGCACTCGTGCTCCCGGCGATGGCTGCGCTGATCGCAGGCAACTACGAAGGCCCGAGCCGCAAGGCTGCGTACGCGGTGATCGGTGGCGTCGCTGGTGCTGGCATCGCCGTCGGTCCGATCGTCGGTGGCTGGGCGACGACGGAGCTGAGTTGGCGAATCGTATTCGTCGGCGAGGTCGTGATCGTGATCGGCATCCTCGTGATGACGCCGTTCGTGGTCGACTCTGCGCGCAGTGATTCGAGACCGCGTCTCGATGTGGTCGGCGCGATCCTCGCAGCAGCCGGTCTGGGCACGCTCGTGCTGTCGATCCTCCAGGCGGGCACGTGGGGATGGGTCAAGCCCAAGAACTCGCCGATCGAGCCGTTCGGCTTCTCACTCACCTTGTTCCTCATGGCCTTCGGCGCTGCGCTGATGTGGGGCTTCGTGCGCTGGCAACGTCGACGAGAGCGAATGGACCGCGATCCCCTCGTGCACCTCGACCTCGTGTCGATCCCCGTACTGCGTGCTGGCCTGATCGGCTTGTTTTCCCAGAACCTCATCCTGATGGGGATCTTCTTCACGATCCCGCTCTACCTGCAATTGGTGCTCGGCCTCGACGCACTCGAGACGGGCATCAAGATGCTGCCGGTGTCGATCCTGATGTTCGCGGCGTCGGCAGCGGGCTCACGGCTGTCGGGGCAGTACTCCGTGCGTGGCATCGTGCGGTCTGGCCTGGCGCTGACCGGGTTGGCGAGCCTGCTGCTGCTGGCGACGGTCCAGCCCGATCTCGACGAGTCGTCGTTCGCCGTGGCCATGGGTGTCCTCGGCGTGGGAATGGGCCTGATCGCATCGCAGCTCGGCAACGTCGTGCAGTCGTCGGTCGACGCATCGGGGCGTGGCGAGGCCGGCGGCCTGCAGTTCACGAGCCAGCAACTGGGTTCGTCGATCGGTGTGGCATTGATCGGAGGTGTCGTCCTGGCGGGCTTGGCGAGCGGCTTCATCACCAACGTCAGTTCCGACGAACGTCTCAGCGACGCCGTCGAACAGCAGGTGGTCGTGGCGGTCGAGGACGGCGTCGACTTCGTGTCGGCCGACGACGTGGAACAGGCGGCACAGTCAGCGGGGCTGTCAGTCGCCGATGTCGACGCCATCGTCGACGACTACGGTGACGCGCAGCTGCTCGCGCTCAAGACGGGTCTTCTCGCTGCCGCGCTGTTGGCACTCGGATCGCTGGCGTTCACCTCGAACCTGCCGAGCAAGGTCGCCGAGCGCGAACGCGAACTCGTCGAGTAGCCGCGGGGCAGCTCACGGCGCGAGCGCGCCGTCGAACGTGCGGCACTGCTCAGGGTCGGCGGTGTCGAATCCCGTCTGGAACCAGCTGCGGCGCTGTTCGGCGCTGCCGTGGGTGAAGCTCTCCGGATTCACGTCCTGGCCGGCGGATTCCATGATCCGGTCGTCGCCGACGGCCTCGGCGGCCTGAAGCGCTTCGATGATCTCGCCCTCGCTGTCGAACAGACCGCGCTCGGCAACCGACGATGCCCATGTGCCGGCGAAGCAGTCGGCCTGCAATTCGAGCGCCACGCTGAACTCGTTGGCCGAGCCGGGGAACTGCTGTTGGAGCTGCCGGACTCGGTCGTTGATGCCGACGACGTTCTGCACGTGGTGGCCGTACTCGTGGGCGACGATGTACTGCGCCGCGAGATCGCCGGTGGCACCGAACTGGTCCTGGAGTTGCTGGAGGAACTCGAGGTCGAAGTACACGAGCTGATCGACCGGGCAATAGAACGGCCCGGTCTGGGCCGACGCCCGCCCGCATCCGGTGTCGGTGGACCCCGAGAAGAACGCGGTGTCGGTGCCCGGAAAGGCCCCTTGGAACGACACCGGGTACTGACCCTCCCAATAGATCGACACGTCGTCGACCGCCCCGCACACGATCTGTTCGAGTTCGGTGGTGCACGCGGTGCCGTCGCCGGACTCGTCGCCGGAGTCGTCGAGCGCTCGTTGACCCGACGAGTCGTCGTTCGAGCCGAGGATCTGCGGGAGGATGAAGATGGCGGCGGCCACGATCAGTGCGACCAGGCCGCCACCGCCGACGCCCATCGGGATGCCGCGACCCGATCCCCCGCCCGTTCCCCCGCCTCCACCACCGAGGCCGCCCATCCCGAACGGAAAGCCCGAG
>JBGTEH010000320.1:0-3780 GCA_041747915.1 Ilumatobacteraceae bacterium | reverse complement strand
CGGTGACGGGTGTGCGCCTCGGCTCGAAACTTGCCGCGACCGTGGAGGCGATGTTCGCCGCCGTCCCCGACGGGTGCCCGCAGGATCCGATCGAGAAGCAGAAGTTCCTGGCCGGTCACGCGTTGATGGCGTTGATCGACGGCACCGCCGGTACCAGCACGTCCGGTCGCCCGGAGTACGTGGTCGTGGTCGACGCTGACGCCGACCCGCGCGAAGAGGGTGTGGGTCCGGTCGCGGAGTGGCCGATTCCTGTCGAGATCCCCGCCCGGGTCCTCGCCGAACTTGTCGGTGACGCGGACGTTCACGCTGTGGTGGTCCGCAACGGTGTGATCCTGCACGCTCCGGGAGAGTTGAACCTGGGCCGGTCGACCAGGTTGGCGAACCGGGCGCAGCGGCGGGCGCTACGCGGGCTGTACCGGGGTTGTGCGATCCCTGGCTGTGATGTTGCCTACGAGCGATGCAAATTGCATCACATCATCTGGTGGCGCCATGGCGGATTGACCGATCTCGAGAATCTGATCCCGGTGTGCTCGAAGCACCACGGCCGCATCCACCACGACAGCTGGGTCATCGAACTCGGACCCAACCGCGAACTCACCCTGCGACTACCCGACGGAACCGTCCAGACCACCGGACCACCCAACCGACGAACCGCCGCCTGACGGTGAGGGTCGTCAGGCGAACAGGTCAGATCAGGGGAGGGCGTCGATGGTGACCGTGCCTGCGTTGCCGTCGATCGTGATCGTCGCGCCGTCGGGAATGATGTCGGTGGCGTCGGCGACCGACGCCACACACGGCACGCCCAATTCGCGCGAAACGATCATCGCATGGCTGCCCATCGCCCCGACGTTGACGACCACGCCACCGGCCGGCACGAACAGCGGCACCCACGAGGGATCGGTCTGCGGCGCGACGAGGATGTCGCCCGGCTCCAGGCCGGCGGGGTCGGCCGCATCGAGGATCACCCGGGCGCGGCCCGTCGCAACGCCACCCGAACCGGCCGCGCCGGTCAGCACCGCGCCCACCTCGGCCGTCGTGATCGACCCGCCGCCGCGCTTGCGCATGTCTGCCAGCGACGGGACGACTCCGTTGACGACGAACACGGGCTCGTACTCGAACAGCGATTGGAAACGGGCCCAACGCGCCCGGATCACGTCGGTGATCGACTCGGGATCGTGACGCAGCCGGTCGAGTTCGGAGTTCGTCACCATGAAGATCTGGCCCACCTCGTCGAGGTGACGTCGCTCCACGAGGCGTCGACCGAATTCGCGCACGGCGACGCGCATCTCGTTGATGACCATCACGACGTTGGTCTTGGCTCGCTCGCGACCGCTCAGGAACAGCTGCGCCGAACCCAGTGCGGCCTCGAACAGGCCTGACGTCTCGGCGTCGTCGGCAATCTTGGCGCGCACCTCGATGAGAACACGGTCGCGCTCTGCGACGGCCGCAAGATTGCGCGTGGCCGGAGCCTGAGCGTCATCGGCGCGACGCATGAGGTCGATGGCGGCCAGTGCGATGCGCGGCTTGACCTCCCATGAAGTTGCGAAGATGTCGTATTCGTTCTGGGCGCGAGCGCCGTGCTCGTACAGGAACGAGTCGAAACGGTCAAGGAAGTCGCGGGCGCCGGCAGCGTCGGATGCTCGAAGCCGAGCCAGCACTTCGTCGGGTCCGGCTTCGAATGCAGCGGTGATCGCAGTCGACGACGCAGCCAGCCGGCCGAGGTGCCACATCGCGTGTGACGGCGCGGCGGAGTCGACCTCGATACCGGCAAGCAGCCGGATCGACAGGCTCTTGTCGCCGATGCCTTCACACACTGCGTCGAGCGCCCCTGGTCCGAGCGAGGCGAGCGACGAAATCCGCATTGCATTCTCGAACGTCCGCTGCAGCAACGGGATCAGCGACCTGGCGTGAGCGATCACGGCGGCGTCGGTCAGTGACGCCAGATCGGGCCGGTGTTCACGCAACGATCGGGCCATCGCGCGGTCGGAATCGAGCTCGGGTAACGCCGTTGCCGACATCGCCCAGCCCATCGACTCGCCCAGGCGCGCTTCGTGCACGTCCGACACGTGCCAGGACTGCTCCTCGTACGGCGGCACCTCGTCGCGCTCGTCGAAGAAGGCCTTGTCGATCATCTCGGGCGAGGCGCCGGGCATGCGCGCACCGAGGATCCGGGTGAGCGTGAGCGGGTTGTAGACATAGCCGCCGAACATCTTGAACAGGTCCGGACGGTCAGGGTTCTCGAACTCGTCGTAGCTCAGGGCCCCGATGTCGATGTACGCGTCACGCAGGCCGGGTGACATGCCGAGCTGCAACACCATGCTCTTGCCGAGCGGACTGAAGGGGTCGGGGAAGACATCGGCCGCATTCCCGCGGGTCCACGCAGGAAATCGCTCCCCGAGCTCCGAGTCTCCGATCCATTCGTTGCTGGCTGGTGCAGTGTTCAACGGCGTTCCCCCTCGATGTTGCTGTACGACCGGCACACCATAGCCACGAGTCTCGGATCCGGCCGGGCGCAACGTGCGCAGTAGCGTCACGTCTCTGACCGGTCCGCAGGTACACAGAGTCGCCGTGGTGACCAAGGGTCATCCGTTCGACGCGCCGGCCTTCTTCGACGTCTTCGATTCCATGGGCGGCGTCGACTGGACACACGTCGAGCATCCAGACGCGCTTGCGCTCGTGGAGCCCGACCGCGCCGCCGAGTTCGACGTGTTCGTGATGTACGACATGCCCGGCATCGAGTTCACCCGCGACGACCCACCCGCTCGATTCCTCGACCCTCCCCTCGGCTACCCCGAGGCCTTCCGGAGTCTGCTGGCGACGGGCAAGGGCATGGTCTTCCTCCACCACGCCATCGCCGGTTGGCCGGCCTGGGAGGGATATGCCGACATCGTCGGTGGCCGCTTCCATTACCAACCGGCGACCCTCGACGGCGTCGAGTACCCCGACTCGGGATATCGCCACGACGTCACTCACACGATCGAAGTGCTCGACCCCGCGCACCCGATCTGCGCCGGGATCGAACCGTCGTTCACGATCACCGACGAGGTGTATCTGTTTCCCGTGATGGAGGGCCGTGTCCACCCCTTGATGCGCAGCACCCACGAATTCGTCGACACCGACTTCTACTCCGCCGATCTCGCCATCCGCGGCAGCCGCAACGACCGCACCGGATGGTCACACCCACGGGGAAGCAGCTTGGTGGCGTGGACCAGGACCGTCGGATCGTCGCCGATCGCGTACATCCAGTTCGGCGACGGCCCCGAGACGTACGCAGACGCGAATTATCGCCGCATCGTCGCCAACGCAATCGGCTGGGCGGCCGACCACGTTGGAGCGCCTCAGATCAAACGGTCGCGACCCTCCCAATAGGGAGCGCGGAGTTTCGCCTTCTGGATCTTGCCCGTGCCGGTGCTCGGGAGTTCGTCGAGGAAGTCGATCGAGCGCGGCACCTTGTAGCCGGCGACCAGCTCGCGGCAGTAGGCGCGCAGTTCGTCGGCCAGCGCCTCGCTCGCGAGCGATGGATCGATCAACGCCACGATCGCCTTGACCTCCTCGCCGAACTCGTCGTTCGGCACGCCGATCACGGCGACTTCAGCCACGACGTCGTGGCCGCCGAGCACCCCTTCGATCTCTGCTGGGTAGATGTTGACGCCGCCGGAGATGATCATGTCGATCTTGCGATCGCTCAGCCACAGGAAACCCTCGTCGTCGAGGTACCCGACGTCGCCGGTGGTGAACACGCCCGGCTCGAGGTGGACGTCGGCGGTCTTCTCGGGAGCG
>JBGTEH010000319.1:0-2414 GCA_041747915.1 Ilumatobacteraceae bacterium | reverse complement strand
GATGATCATCAATTCGTATGCACGCTTCATGCGTGATTCCTCCCTTCGGATCCCCTACGACTGCCTGATGACAGCGCCGCAGCGGGAGCCCCGGTATGGGGCAGGGCCAATATGGACTCCGCAACCCTACCGGGGCCCGTGACAGTCGCGTGACGGCGGTTGATCTGCATGTCGTCCATCATGACGAAGCGCTGTCACAGAGTTGGCGGAGCCAGCGCGTGAGCGATCGCTGTCAGGGGGCCGTCGACGGCTCCTGTGCACAACCCTCGGTGCCGTCGAGCAACTCGAGCCGAGAGCCCGGCCCGACACCGAGCGCGCCGAGTCCGCCCTCGAACACCTCCAGGGCCAGGTCGTACTCACTCGCCGGGGAGTAGCGCATGCACTCGGCGTCGAGGGTGTCCAGGCACGGTGCCATGTCGGCCTCGCCGACGAACTCGCCGACGACACCTCCAACGGGGCCGAACCATGCAATCGACAGCGGCGTCGGCGTCTGGAACATGTAGAACCACCCCGCGATCGGTTCGTCGAACCGGAACACCATGCCTGCCGCACCGCCGAGGTCGGTCACCCCCATCAGCCCGCGGGCGCGCTCTTCGGCCGTGGCAGCCAGCCAGACACACACTTCGCAGACCTCCCCGTCGACCGCGGTGACGCGAGCCATGACGCTCGAGAAGCCCTCGGGCCGCTGACCGGACGGCGCGTCTGCGCCGTCCGGGGCGGGAGCGGTCGGCGCTGACTGCGAGGTGTCGTCTCCCGGTGCCGCGCTCGCGATCGTGTCGGCGACCGAGTTCGTCTGGTCGGAACAACCCGCCGCGAACATGGACACGACGGCCACGACGGCCACGACCGCGAGGCGACGAACACGGCGCGCCCGACCCACATCCTTCACACCCGCCACGATCTAGGCGCGGCCGCCCACGGGGATGATCCGCAGCAGGTGGTTCCAGCGACACTCCACACATGCCTCGACGACATATGCACTGAGATCCTCGCGACGATCGTTCAGTTGGCGCATCTCCTTCGCCGTCGACACGCACCGTCCCTGAGCCGACAGGCGCGGCCCGAACACGTACGTGACGAGCTTGAGGTCGGCCTCCTCGCAGATCGGACAGCGCATCGTGGTCTGCGTGCCCACGTTGCGGGCCGCACGAATCAACTCGGGGTGTGCATCACACACCTGGTCGAGCGGCACTCGCCCTTTCTTCACCTGTGCGATCAGCATTCGCCGGGCCAACCGGTGATCGATGAGACCGCGCGAGCCATCGGACCCGCGAAGTGCGCCGACGGTGAACGCCATGGCTCGGGACACTACCCGCTCCACATCTCGACGCACGGCGCGATCCCCGTCGGGGCCGACCCCGTCGTGCACACTGGGCGGGTGGTTGCCAACATCAATTTCGGGTCCGATGCGCCAGACGACGAGGAGTTGCGCTTGTGCGGCGACGTCGGCGACGGCAGGCGCGCCGTCGAGTTGGGCATCTCGCCATGGTTCAACTCGATCGACTTCGCACGCGCCGGAGCGAAGGCCATCGCCGTCGACACCGACACCCAACGCGTCGCAGAGACGCGCCGGCGAGCGGCCGACGCAGAGGTCTCCGTGCAGTGCATCGAAACCGACCTCGCCGACCTCGGCGACATCGCGTCGACATCGTGTGAGGTCGTGCTGGCCGCCCACACCATTGGTGACGTCGACGACCTCAGCCGACTCCTGCGTCAGGTCCACCGGATCCTCAAACCGAGCATGCCGTTCGTGCTGTCGATGGGTCATCCGTTCGCCGACGTCGACACCGACCATCCGTACGGCGCCACGCAGCGAACGATCAGCTCGTGGTTCACCGCGCTCAACCGATCGAACTTCCGCGTCGATCACCTCATCGAGGTCGGTGCTTCAGCTGCACATCCGGCGCCGAACACGCTGATCCTGCGCGCGCGCAAGGAAGGGTCCTGAGCGGCCTCAGGCGTCGGCGCGGTCGGCCACCGTGATTCCAGCCGGCCGCGGGCGCCCGAACAGGTAGCCCTGGCCCTTGTCGCAGCCGAGTTCACGCAGTCGCGCCAACTGCAGCGGCGTCTCGACTCCCTCGGCGACCACCGAGAGCCCGAGCGAGTGACCGAGACGAATCACGGCCTCGACGATCGAGGTGTCGTCGGCCTCGAGGCCGAGACCGGTCACGAACGAGCGGTCGATCTTGATCGCCTCGACCGGGAACCGCTTCAGGTACGTGAGTGACGAGTACCCGGTACCGAAATCGTCGACCGACAGGTGCAGGCCCAGCCCTCGGAGATCACGCAGGGCGTTGCCCGCGGCCTTGGTGTCGGCCATCAGCGCCGTTTCCGTGATCTCCAACCAGAGCGAGTCGGCGTCGATGCCGGTCTCGCCGAGCGCGTCGTGCACGAGGTCGAGGAAGCTGCCGTCG
>JBGTEH010000318.1:0-4787 GCA_041747915.1 Ilumatobacteraceae bacterium | reverse complement strand
CGTCTTGGACCGTTTCGTGGTCTTCGCGGCGACCGCCAACGATGCCCTGGACGCTTTCGCGACGCGGCTTTCGGCGAACCCGTCCGGGGAGAGTTTGGCGACGAGTGCGGCGTGTTGGGCGTCGGCCCACGCCTGCACTTCGCGTACCGCGACCAGGCCGGTTTCGATCAGATCATCATCGGCGCACGTGTTGTCGCGGACCGCAACGATGCGGTTCACGCGCTCGGCAACACCTACGGAATCCATACCTCGAACAGTACGCATCGGGTGTCGCAGAGTTAGCCGACCTCCCCGAGGAATCTCCAAGAATCTGCGATCGGTCAGCGAGCGACGGCTCAGCCGATGGGTGCGGTGGTCGTACGTCCCGTGCGCCCGTCGAGAGCCATCAACAACGAAGCGATCAGTGCGACGATGCCGAGAATCCCCGCAAGGGCCATCGCCGACCACCAGAACGCGTTGAGTTCACCGCCGTCGATCAGGGGGATGGCGACCGCCGCCCCGACCCCCACGACGCCGGCGACGAGCCATGGCACCCATCGGTGACGCGGCTGATCAGCGGCGATCGGCCGTCGACCTCGACTGAACGCCACGGCACAAGCAGCCAGCACCAGCACCAGCGGCACCAGCATCACCTGAGCGACGAGGGCGGCGATCAGCGCCGCTGCGGCGATCGTCGAGATGATGATGATTCTGCCCATGGTTGTCTCCCATCGTTGAAGCGGCGCAGTGCGCAGCGTGTCGGCGGTTTCGTCCGCCAGGATCCGCCACGCGCTCACGTGATCGTGGCGGTGGCGGTCGATCGCGAGTTGCGTGATGTCGTCGATGTAGCGACGGCGGAAGTCGCCGGGGTACGCAAACGTGAGAATCCTCAGGATGCGTACAGCGAATCGGTTCACCAGGCACCGCCGGGCACGATCCCCAGTTGGCGCAACCGTGCCGCATCGACGAGCGCCGAAAGTCGGCGGTGCTCAGCCGCGCCGACCCGCTGGCCGAGTTCGGTGAGGCCGTAGTAGCGGCGACGTTGATCGTCGAGGGCTGGATCGGGTCGTTCGTCGGCTTCCTCGATCAGACCCTGGTCGAGCATCCGCTTGATCGAGCCGTAGAGCGTGCCCGACCCCATCCGCACGGTGCCGCCGCTCAACTCGTTGACATCGCGCATGATCGCGTAGCCGTGCTTCTCACCATCGGCGAGGGCGACCACGATGTGCATCACGGAGGCCGGCAAGGGCAAGAAGGCGTCGACGTCGTCTCGATCGGTCACGACGTCAGTATGGCGACTCCCGACATACTCTGTCAAGTGTCGACCGAGAACCGGGTGAATCCGCGCGTTACGGGCGCGCCTCGATGATCAGGTTCATCGGGGTCTCGGCGGCTCGACGGAACCGTGTGAACCCCGCCTCCTCGAACACGCTGCGCAGCCGGGCCTCGCCGGCTTGAGCACCGAGGCCGAGCCCGACCTCCTGCGACAGCGAGTTGGGTACGCAGATGCCCGCCGACGCCATGTAGAGCAATGCGGCCATGGGATTGTCGGACATGTTGCGCGAGTGGTCGTCCATCGCGAACGGCTCGACGAGTAGCACCATGCCGTCATCGGCCAGATGCTCGCGCGCATGCCGCGCCGCCGACACCGGATCGCCCATGTCGTGCAGGCAGTCGAAGAAGCAGATCAGATCGTAGGTGCCCTCGTAGCCGGTCGCCTTGGCGACCTGGAACGAGGTGCGGTCGCTGAACCCGGCATCGTCGACTCGTTGGCGTGCGGTGTCGATCGACGGAGCGTGGAAGTCGATTCCTGTGAACGTCGCTTCCGGGAACGCGTCGGCCATCGCCACGATCGACGCGCCGTGGCCACAGCCGACGTCGGCGACTCGGGCGCCGGCGGCGAGCCGTTCCTTCATTCCGTCGAGGGCCGGAATCCACTCGGTGGCGAGATGGGCGCGATAGCCGGTCCGAAAGAACCACTCGGTGCCCGAGAACAGACACGGATGGTGGTCGCCCCACGACATTGCTCCGTCGCCCTGGAACGCCGCCTTCGTCTTCTCGAAGTCGATGAACATCGAGCCGAAGGCGTTCATCGCTCGTGCGACGAACACCGGCGACTCGTCGTCGGCGAGCGCCATCGCGTGCTCGGGCGACAGCAGATACGTGTCGGGGCCAGGTTCGTAGGCGAGGATCCCACCCGCCGCCTGGCTGTCGAGCCATTCTCGAACCAGGCGTTCGTGACAACCGGTGCTGTCGGCGAGCTCGGCGGCCGTCATCGATCCGTGGTCGTTCAAGGCCTCGTAGAACCCGAGGTCGTCGCCGAGCCAGATTCCGAGACACAGTGCCGCTCCGGTCATGTGACCAACGAGCTGTCCCATGAACTCCTCGACGCGTTGTTCATCGATCGTGGGTGCGTTCATCGCCCCCTCCTCGCGTTCGCACCGACGCCTCCGGGCGGCGGCATCTCGAAAGGATGCGAACCTCGCGTCCACGGTCGCGCCGTCGTCGCAGGATGTCAATCGGCAATCGCTTGCCGGCGACGCTCGCGTTTCCTCGAGGTCGTCGTCGACCTCGCAGAAGTCCGCTACGGAGCCACCGCGATGCCCAACGAGTCGGCGGCGAGCATCTTCGGCGCGCCCTTCTCGTAGAAGACGTCGACCTCCTCGATCGTGAACCCCGCTGAGGTCAGGAGATCGGCGATCTGACGCGTCAGGTGGCACCCGCCGAAGAGCCGCTTCTGGATCGGCTCCATGCGGTGCTGCCAGTGGCGCACCTTCTCGTCGGGGGCCAACCCGTGCTCGATGAAGTGCAGCGTTCCGCCGGGCTTGAGGACCCGACGAACCTCGAGAAGTGCGGCGACCGCGTCGGGAATGGTGCACAGCGTCCACGTCGACAAGGCGGTGTCGCAGCTGTCGTCGGCGAGCGGCAACGTCTGGCCGTCGAGACCCGAACGCTCGACCGGCACCGACGAGTCCGCCAGACGCTTCTCGGCGAGCTTCCAACCGAGGTCGGCCGGCTCGATGGCGTCGACCCCGGTGACGGCGCGGGGATAGAAGGGGATGTTGAGACCCGACCCGAAGCCGATCTCCACGACACGGCCGTGCAGACCTTCACACACGCGACTTCGCAGCGGATCGGCGGACTTCATGCCGCACGCCGTGTTGATGATGCGGGGCAGTACTTGCTCTGCGTAGACACCCATGGCAACCTCCTGCGGTCGGACCCGCCGATCGGGCAACCCCGAAATGGTACTGCTGCGATCGTGCGCCGTTTTGCGGCGACGAATCGGGCCGTCGATCGCGTCTACGATGGTGAACCGACAGGGTCGGTCGGGGCAACTCGCCATCGCCCGTCGATCGGAGGTCGCGAGATGATGAACGTGTGGATCGATCAGGATCTCTGCACCGGTGATGGTCTCTGCACGGATCACTGCCCCGAGGTCTTCGTGTTGCTCGACGACGGATTGTCCTACGTACGCGATCAAACGTCGATCGGCAACGATCCCGGCGGACGCGACAGCATCGTCGTGGTCCCCGCGAGGCTCGAGCAGGCAGTTGTCGACGCCGCTATCGATTGTCCGGGCGAGTGCATCTTCATCGAAGTCGGCGCGGATCCGGTCGACGTCGTGTGCGCTGAGTAGCTCTCAAGGCGCCCGAGCGCACACGACATCGCAGCGTGGTCATCGTGTCTCCTTCTGGCCCGATCTCGGACAGCTCAGTCCAGGTGGGCGGGAAATCCGAAGCGTTCGAATGCCTCGGTGTCGAGAAAGGCGTGGATGGCTTCGATGCGGTCGCCGCGCAACTCGATCACCTGCAGGGCCCACGGCGTATGGCCACCTGCGGGATCGACGCGATACTGCGCGAACGCCGGGCACCCGTTGGCCTCGCCGGCGAGCAGCAGCGAGCCTCGGCAACCAATCCCCGCGCCGACGTACCAGTGCAACACGTCGTCGCGGCCCTGAAGCCACATCGCATACGGCGGCATGGTCTGGATCACGTCCTTGTGCAGGATGGCGGCGAGCGCGTCCATGTCGTAGCGCTCGAAGGCGTCGACGTAGCGGGCGAGAAGGCTCACCTGGTCGTCCGTCAGGGGCGTCGAGTGACCGGGGCCGTCGGCCAGTGTTGCCCGAGCCCGCTGGAGGGAGCTGTTGACCGACGCAGTCGACGTGTCGAGGAGTTCGGCAACCTCGGACGCGGGCCAGCGGAGCACGTCGCACAGCACGAGCGCGGCGCGTTGTCTGGCCGGAAGTTGTTGGAGCGCGCTGACGAACGCGAGCCGTACGGTGTCACGTGCAGCGGCTACATCGGCGGGGTCGCCATCGAGGTCGATGACCGCAGCGTCGGCGATCGGTGTCACCCATCGGCCGTCGGGCAGAACGTCGCTCAAGTGCACCGGGTCGGGGGTACGCGCCGGCCCGAGGTCGATCGGTCGTGCGCGTCGTTGCGGGCTGCGCGCCATGTCGGTGCATACATTGCCGGCGATGCGGTAGAGCCACGTTCGCACGCTCGAGCGGCCCTCGAAGCGATCGGCGGCCTGCCACGCTCGCAGCATCGTCTCCTGCACGGCATCTTCTGCTTCGGCGCCCGACGCCAGCATGCGGTAGCAGTACCCGGTCAGTTCGCGTCGGTGGACCTCGAGGTCGTCGACGGTCGGAGCGTGCGTGGACGTCGTCACGTCAGTCATCGTAGGTCACCTCCGACCGGCCGCTGCTCGGCGGGGCAGTCGCCGAGCACGTCGTCGACCCCGGCCAGTTCGAGCACCGTGCGGAGGTCGGCGTCGGCTCCCAGGAGGTGTACGCGACAGCCGAG
>JBGTEH010000317.1:0-27987 GCA_041747915.1 Ilumatobacteraceae bacterium | reverse complement strand
ATGCGCCCGTCGCCAGCGATGTTGCCCATGGAGAGGAACATGCCGTTGCCGTCATAGCTCGGGAACACGATGGTCGTGCTGTCGATCACTCGAACGAACCCTGCAGCACCTCCCTTGTGAGACACGGTCGGTTGGCCGTCGTCGTTCACGGTGCTGAGGAAGAAGAACGTTCGTGACTCGATGAAGGCTCTGGCCTCGTCGTCGATGTCGGGTCGTACGATGACGGCTGCAAGCACGTCAGCGATCTCGCGGCTGTCGAACTGATCTTGCAGGCTGCGGTGCTGCTCTCCGTAAAAGGTGGTCATGGTGTCTCTCCTTTGGGCATGGCGAGGACGAGCACGCCGAAGATGCGCCACCGGTGGGGGTGGCTGGCGTGTGTGTCGCCGAGGGACTGGGTGATGGGACGACCGCGCATGATGACTCCTTGGGTGTCGCTGGTTCGGTGGTGGGGTCTTGGGCTACGGGAGCAGTCGGGTGATCTCGTCGATCACGAGGGCCGGTTGGTCGGTCTGGATGTTGTGGCCGGTGTCGTCGAGGGTCACCAGATGGGCAGTGGTTGACAGCGCCATCCAGTCCTGTTGGCCCTCGTTCCACAACTCGTTGAGGCGCTCGACTTCTGACGTCGCCAGGTCGGGCGGTGTCTCGCGACGGCTCGCAGTGATGACCGCCGTCGGCAGTGACCCGAGCGAAACGATCCGGGTCGCCTCGGCGAAGGCGGCGACGACATCGAGCCGCTCGTCGTTCCCGGCGGGCGGGAAGGTGCCGGTGCAGAGTCCCCGCAGCATCGCGGCGCCTTCGGAGCCGTCCTCGGCGACGGCGCACAGCGCGGCCGGCCACGTGGTGGGTGAGGCGTCGACGAGGACGAGCCCGGTGACTTCGTCGGCGAAGAGTGATGCGAACGTGATCGCTTCGGCGCCCCCGAAGGAGTGGCCGACGGCGACGTATGGTCCGGGTTCGCCGATGGTGTCCAGCAGTGCGCGCAGCTCGTGTGCTTGTGTGGTAAACGTCGCGTTCGAGGTGGCGGGGTCGCTCGTTCCGGTGCCGGGTCGGTCGTAGGAGCAGACTCGGGCACGGTCGGCGACGGAGGGTTCGATCGAGGCCCAGCTGGTGGAGTCGCCACCGAAGCCGGCGATCAGCAGCACCGTGGTGTCGCCGTGACCGACACAACGGACGTGAACTCGCACCCCTCGAATGTCGACGTGCTCGTCGATCGTCGCGGTCGAGCGTGCGATGAGCGGCACCGTCGTGGTCGGCGGCGCAACCGATGTGGTGTTCGTCTGGTCGACCGCCGGGGTGGACGTCGTCGTCGGTGAGTCAGCCGCGCTTGTCGGGTCGGTGCCACATGCGGTCCCTGCGAGGAGTGCGATGGTGAGAAGAACGAGTCCGAATCGGCCGCTCGTTCGGGGTTGGCCCGAACTCGGCTGTGTAGTGCGGTGTCGGATCGAGTCGATGGGGTTCATGGGAGACACGATCGACCTAAGGGGTGACAGCTCGCATCGGCCATGCCCCCTCAGATTCGGCGAATGCACCCGGACGCGGGTGCCGTCGAGAAGCAGGCAATACTTGCGACATCGTCCACGACCGCCTCCCCGCATCGGACTTCGTCGGCCGGCGTGCCGAGCTGGCCACGTTCGAGCGCGCGGTCGCAGATGCGCGCAACGGCTTGCCGTCGGTTGTGCTGGTCAGTGGGGACGCCGGCATCGGCAAGACCACGATCGTCAGCGAGATCGCCGCCCGTACCGGCGTCGAGCTGTACCTGGGGCGGTCCACGCACATCGGCGGCGACACCATTCCGCTGGCACCGCTCGCCGACCTGTTGCGCCAGGTGCGGCGGACGAACCCGCTGTTGTTGAGCGATACGCCTGAGCTTGCGACGTTGCAACACTGGTTGACGCCTGCGATGGCCACGCCCGAGTCACACGGAGGCTTGTTCGTCGCTGTCCTCGAGCTGATCACGAGGCTGCACGCCGACACCGCAGTGATCGTCGGATTCGAAGACCTGCACTGGGCCGACGCAGTGACGTGGGATCTGTTCGAGTACCTCGCTCGCAACCTGATCGACGAGCAGGTGGTCCTGGTCGGGACATACCGCGCGAACGAGGTCGCCAACCACCCGAGCCACCGGGGTCGGCTGGCCGAACTGATTCGGCTCCCAGCCGTTCATCGAATCCAACTGGATGGGCTGGACCCGGACGAGGTCGCTCAGCGCGTGGCGGCGCTGCTCGGTGGGTCCGCGCCGAGCGCCCTGGTCGACGAGGTGGTCGCGCGCGGTCGCGGCAACCCCTTCTTCACCAGCGAGCTCGTCGCCGCGCACCTCTCGGGTGAGGCCATTCCCATCGTGCTCTCCGATCTGATCTCCACCGAGATCGCGGATCTCGACGACCACGCCCGGCTGGTGTTGGGCGCGGTTGCGACGATCGGCCGCGACACGAGCCATCCGCTGCTTGCTGCGGTCGTCGACCTCAAGGAGCACGAACTGGAAGCCACCGTGCGAACAGTGATCGACTCACGAATGCTGGTCGTCGACAACGACGCCTATCGCTTCCGTCACCCGCTGCTCGGCGAAGTCGTGTACGCCGACCTGCTGCCTCCGCAACGAGCTCGCCTGCACCGCAGCGTCGCGACAACGTTGCAGCAGCAGACGGCCGATGCGTTACGTCGAGCCGACCGTGCCGGTGAGCTGGCGTTCCATCTCGACCGTTCAGGCGACACCGACGCGGCGTTCTCGGCGTTGCTCGCCGCCGCCGATGCGGCAGAGACGATCGCTCCTGCGGCAGCGTTCGCCCACCTCGAGCGTGCCTTCGAGCTGTGGGATTCGGCGGGCGAAGCCTCCGCCGAAGTCCATCGTGGTCATCGATTGTGGCAGGCCGCCGACATCGCCACGTCGACAGTGGGTAACGAGCGAGCCGTGCGACTGGCACGAGCGGCCTTCGAGTACGGGACCCCTCCGCTCGGAGCGGCGTGGGGCCACGAACGGCTCGGGCGCTACTTGTGGGCCACGGGTCGCTCGGAGGAGAGCAGCGCCGAATTCGCGCAGGCGGCCGCGTTGCTCAGCGAGGGCGCCGCGGCCGCCCCGGTCTATGCAGGTCTCGGGCAGGCCGAGCTGATGGCCGGCCATTACCTGACATCCGAAGGCTGGTGCGCGAAGGTCCTCGACCTCGTCCCCACGCCCGACGATCACCCTGTGGCGTGGGGGATGGCGCAGCGCGTGCTGGGCATCGTGCGCAGCAACCAGGGCAACCCGGCCGAAGCAGTGGAGATGTGCCGGGCATCGGTTGCTGCCGCAGTCAGCGCACAGGGTCGTGCGCTCGCCACCGTCTACCTGGGTGTTGCACTCGGCGATGCCGGCGACGACCAGGCGGTCCTCGACACAGCGCTCGACGCCGTCGCCGAGGGTCAGGTCACCGGGCTCGATCGAGGCTTTGGCTGCTATTTCGATTCGCTCGCTGCGGAGGCCCTCATCCGGCTGGGGCGGTGGAGTGAGGTCACCGGCGTACTCGCCCGCCAACCGCTCGACGACACCCTGCCGGTCGGTCGTCTGCGACTTGCGCGAGCGAAGGCGATGCTCGCGGCCCGTCGGGGTGACACCGCTGACGCACTCGACCACCTCGCGTCCGCGCATCTGCTCCCGATCGATGGCTGGCACCACACTGTTCGCGACGCAACGACGGCCGACGTCCATCTGGCGCTGGGTAACTGGGACGAGGCGGCGCAGGCGGCCGAGTTGGGCTGGGATGCGACCGGCACGACCTCGGTACTGTGGGCGGCGAGATTCGCGATGTTCGGCGTCGTGGCCGAGGTGGAACGAACCCTCGACCGACAGGCGCATCGCGAGCCCGTCGACATCGATGCGACGATCGCCCGCCTGCAACAGCGACTCGACGCGGCTCGCGCATTCTCGGACGGCGTACCTGGAGGCCCCCAGCGCGACACGACCGCACACCTCGCACACGCGGCGGCCGCTCTGACACGGCTCGAGGTCTCCGATGCGGCCGCCTGGTGTGAGGCCGTCGCGCGCTGGAGAGAGCTGGGTGATCGTTGGACGACAGCTGTGGCGCTCGTGCGCGAAGCGGAGGCATCGGCGTTGATCGGTGCCGCGGACCGCGCTGCCTCATCACTGCGCGAAGCGCACTCGATCGCGTCCGAGCTGCATGCGCTTCCATTGCTGGCAGAGATCGACGCAGTGTCGAGTCGGACGCGGGTCAGCATCGAAGCCCCGAGGCGTTTGGTGCTCGAGGACAGCTCCGTGGAACGCCTGGGCCTGACCCCACGCGAAGCGGAGGTGCTGGCCCTGGTCGCCGCTGGACGCACCAACCGCCAGATCGGCGACGAGCTCTACGTTTCCGACAAGACGGCCAGCGTGCACGTCTCCAACATCCTGCGCAAGCTCGGCGTCAACAGCCGGGTCGATGCAGCAGCAGTGGCGCAGCGGCTGGGTATCGCCTGACGCGAATTCGTGATCTGAGGGGCAGCGCCCGATGCGCTCACTGCGGCCTTAGGCCGACCATGAGGTCATGCCTTCGCCGACGGACCCGTCGAACCCATCTCCGCCCGACGCCGACCTCGACGTGTGCGGAACCGTTCCGTCCGGGCTGTCGGGCCGACTGGTAGTACTCGACCCGGACGGCGTCATCCACTCCGTACTCATCGGAGATGGCCACGCGTCGTACAGCGGCCGCCGGCTGCGGACCGAGACAGGTGTTCACGACCTCGTCTACTTCGGCGGCTCGACGCTGGTGTCCGGTGACGACGCGTCCGCGTATGAGCTCGGACCAGCCGGCGACACGCTGCGCCGTGTCGACCTTGCAGGCCAACGCCGTTCACTTGCTGTGCCGCCAAAGCAGGATGCGGCGACCGGCGAGCTGCATCTCATCGCCCACGACACCAACGGATCGCAGGCGTACGTCGTCGTCTCCGCTGGTGCGCTCATGCGCCGGAGTCGCCCTCTGCTCGGCACCCCCGAGCGAGTCCACGACCTCGTGATCAGCCGCGACCACGCCATCCTCGTCGCGGACGGCTTCGTCGGTGTCGTGTCACGCAACGGCGAGCTGCGCTCGACCTGGATCCCGACCGGTATCGGAGCCGCCCACCCCGTGCACGCGCACGATGCGGGTGACAGCGTCATCGTGCTCGCGCTGACCCCGCTGCTCGAGCGATGGACGCTGCACCTCGAAGCCCGAACGATCCAACGCGAGGTGCTCGATCCGACTCCCCGCGGCTTTGCGCATTGCAGCACCGACGGCGCCGACGGGGCGCCGCTCTGCGTATGGACGACGGGCAACGGAACGATCGGTTACCACGATCTGCTCGACACCCGGCACCATCACCACCGCCTCGGCCCAGGCGTGCCGGGTGACTTCGTGTTCGTCGCCGACGCGACGGCACAAGGCGATACGGCGGATCGCGGCTGGCTCGTCGGATTGGTCCACCACCACTCCGGCGAAGCGACCGAGCTTTTCGTGATCGACGCAGCCGATATCGCCGTACCGGCCATCGTCACCGCCCCCATCCCTCGACTCGTCCCTCCACAGCTCCGCTGCACCTGGGTCCCCTCGACCCGGCACTGACACACATCGCAACCAACATCAACGAAGGAGACCCACCATGAACACCACCCAGCACGCCGGACCGGCAATCGAGCCGATTCCTGCGATCGTTCACGACGACCAGCCGGCCGTCGTCGACGGCCAACCCCCTCGGGAACCCATCTGGCGAGTCGTCGGAGGTTCGATCGCCGCCGGCTTCCTCGGAGCCATCGTGTTGACGCTCGGCATCTTCGGCGGCGCCGCCGAGCACGTCATCTCAGCCTCTGCCCTGCTCGCATTCGCCGGCAGTTGGGCGTTGCTCGCCGTACTGTCGAGTCGCTTCACCAGCCAGCCTCAACGCTGGGCACGCATTCCAGCGGTCATCATGGCCGTCGCCGCGCTTGCGCTCCTGTTCGCACAACCCGACGATCGTGCCCTCGACAACGCAGGGTGGGTGTGGCCCCCGGCGGCGCTCGCGCTTGCCGTGTGGATGGGCATCCAGGTTCACCGCCACCTCAGCGGCCGCGTTCGCTGGCTCATCTATCCGGTCGTTGCCGCGCTCGCCATCGGCGCCGTCGGAGGCACGTACGAGACCGTTGCCAACGCACAGGATCAGAACGCCTACCCCGCACCCGGCACGCTGTACGACGTTGGCGGGCACCGCCTGCACCTGCACTGCACCGGAACAGGTAGCCCCACTGTCGTACTGGAGCACGGACTTGGCGCAACTTCGGCCGGCTGGACCCGCATCACGAACGAATTGGATCAGACCACCCGGGTCTGCACCTACGACCGAGCCGGCCAGGGTTGGAGCGACGACGTCGCAACGCGCCAAGACGCACTGGACATCGCAGCCGACCTCCACACACTGCTCACACGCGCGAACGAACCGGGCCCCTACTTGATCGTCGGGCACTCCGCCGGCGGACCATACGCGATGACCTTCGCCGCCACATACCCCGACGAGATCGCCGGCATGGTGCTGCTCGACTCGATGAGCCCACACGAGTTCACCGACCTGCCCGGCTTCGCCACCGAGCAATCGATGATGAGTCGAGGCCTCGGCGTGCTCCCCAGCCTCACCAGGTTGGGTGCGGGTCGGATCCTGCCCGCATCGGCGTGGTCGAGCCTCCCCGAGCCGGCCGCCTCACAGGTACGGGCGTTGTCCGCCAGCGCCCGCGGCATGCGCAACATGCGCGACGAACAGTCGATGTATCGCATCGTGTTCGAACAGGCCCAGGCGCTGACGTCGCTCGACAACACGCCGCTCGTCGTCGTCACCGCAACCGAGTCGACAGACAAGCACGAAGAATGGATCGACCTCCAGGACCGGCTCGCCGCGCTGTCGACGAACAACGACCACCGAGTCGTCGACGCCACCCACGCAGGGCTCGTCGACGACATCGACGCCTTCCACGCTTCGGTGGAGGCCATCGCCGACGTCGTCCGATCAGTCCGGACCGAGCAGCCCGTCACCGAGCGGTGACGAACACCGATTCACCCGACCACAACCAAACCAACGAGAGGAAACCATGAACACAACCACCCACACCGACACGTCGCACTGCAGAGCCAGCGACCCGACCGAGACGATGCGAGCCATCGTGCAAGACCGTTACGGCTCCAGCGACACCTGGCAACTGACCGACACCGACCGGCCGGAGATCGACGACCACGAAGTGCTCGTCCGTGTGCACGCCGCGGGCCTCGACCGGGGGACCTGGCACGCAATGACCGGCCGCCCGTACCTGATGCGCATCATGGGCTTCGGTCTGCGCGCACCGAAGAACCGAGTGCCCGGTCGTGCCGTCGCCGGAACCGTCGTCGCCGTCGGAGCGGGCGTAACCCGGTTCACCGTCGGCGACGCGGTCTTCGGTGCCAGCCGAGGAAGCTTCGCTGAGTACGCCGCCGCACGTGAGGACCGGCTCGCCCACAAGCCGTCGAGCCTCACGTTCGAACGGGCCGCGGCGGTTCCCATCTCGGCGACCACGGCCCTCCAGGGCCTGCGCCTCGGCCGGATCGAGGCCGGACAGAGGGTCCTGATCATCGGAGCATCCGGTGGTGTCGGCAGCTACGCCGTGCAGATCGCCAAGGCGTACGGTGCCGACGTCACCGGCGTGTGCAGTGCAGCGAAGACGGGCTTCGTGCGCTCGCTCGGCGCCGACCGGGCGATCGACTACGCAATCGAGGACTTCGCCGACGGATCCCGCCGCTACGACCTGATCCTCGACATCGGAGGCAACACCGCACTCCGACGCCTCCGGCGCTCCCTCGAACCGACGGGCAGCCTCGTCATCGTCGGCGGAGAGAGCAAGGGCAACATCACCGGAGGCTTCGGGAGGAGTCTGCGAGCACCACTGATGTCGCTGTTCGTGCGTCCTCGACTGACCATGCTCGCGTCGAAGGAACACCATTCCGATCTGGCACCACTGACCGAACTCATCGAGGCGGGAAAGGTCACGCCGACCATCGAGGCGACCTACACACTCGACCGAGCGTCCGACGCGATGCGCCAACTCGAGGCCGGCACAATCCGCGGCAAGGTCACCATCACGATCTGACGCCCGGGGGCTCCGAGAATTGGTCGGTTCTGAAGGACGGCGTGATGTTGAGGACGAGATGTCTCCCCCCTCGAGCGGTACTCTCGGTGCATCGAGCTGTTGCATGGGCCCTTCTTCGCCGACGGCTCCGAAGCATCCGCCACGCAGAGTGGTGACACATTGGAGCGGATTTATGTACCAACCATGTACCAGCATCACGGTAAACAGCGGTGAACAACGGGGACTCACGGTCAACGAGAAATCGACCGTGAGCAGGGGTCGGACCGATCTACCAGGGGCAACGCGAAGTGCTGGACGAGGTCTCATAACCCGAAGGTCGCAGGTTCAAATCCTGCCCCCGCCACCATTTGGAAGGCCCGGAAACAATGCGTTTCCGGGCCTTCTGCGTTGTCCGAATAGGTGGCCCGTCGGCCTCCATGTACCAAGATGTACCAAGCCGCTGTCCGCCGGACGCAGACACTGATCGCGATGATCCTCGCGCCGCCACGCTGAGTGGTCGTTCGCCGCGGCGGCGGTCGCGCACCAGCCCGGGCGGGCCGCAACGCCACCTCTCGCTGCAGGGAGGCGGCACCGCCACAGCTCGCAGGATGCGGCACGCTTGCGCAGCGGAGGTCGGCCACGAAATGGTCCTTCGAGCAGTCATCGCCACGACTTCCCATCGCGCTGCGACAGCCCCTGTTGCAACGAGCGCGGGCTTGGGTTCTTGACAAGCTGCCGGTCTCTCAGACTTGTCTACCATGACTGGATCGTCGACATCGCGCTGACGCCTGATAACTCGAAAGGAATTCCATGGAGCCCGACTCGCCCAGCGATGTGGTGACACCCCGACTGGACGCCGACCTCGAGGTCGAACTGCATGACGTCTTCCAAGTGATGCAGATCACCCGCGAAACAGAACTCGAAGCCGAAGTGGGCGTCGATCTCGTCGTGATGGAGCCCGGACAGGGATCGCAGATCCACCGCCACAACCTCGCCGAAACCGTCCTGTACTTCCTGGACGGCGCCGCCATCGTGGTGGTCGAGGACACCGATCATCTGGTGTCCGCTGGCGACCGCATCCGGATCGGCAAAACCGAGTTCCACGGCGTCCGCACGACCGACCAGCCGTGTCGTTTCCTGTCCGTGCAGACGCCGCCGATCTTGAACAAGTCGACCGGGTTTCGCGACCTCGAACCTCGCGAGGCCTAATCCGAATTTCACGATGACTACCAAGGACGAAGGCGAACGTGAACCGGTCGTTCGGTGCCAGCCGTTCCTGGCCCGGCGCACCGAGTCCACGAATTGGCTGGCGCGTCCGCCGAGCCGGCGACGTGCGAAGTGCACACCGCCGGCTGGTCCGGTGAGCGGACCGAATCGTTCGCGTATCTTGCTCGGGTAGGCGACGATTTGGTCCTTCGACCGCCTCGTGGGGCCCAGGGAGGAACGCAATGTCCGCAGAGAACACCGACACGGTCGGTCTCGGTTCGCGCGTGGGCGGTCGGTCGCGGTCGTCGGACGACCCCCGATATCGAACCGGCAAGGCCGACTGGAGCGCGTGGCCGACCTACGACGGTGCCGACACCGGCTTTCGCAACTACTGGTATCCGGTGCAATGGTCGTCGCAGGTGAAGAACGAGCCTCAGCAGATCGAGCTGTGCGGCGACAAGGTGATGATCCAGCGGGGTGCCGACGACCACGTTCGTGCGCTGCATGATCGCTGTCCGCACCGCGGTGTTGCGCTTTCGGAAGGCACCGAAGAGTTTCCCGGCACGGTGAGTTGCCCGTACCACGGTTGGACCTTCGATCTGGCGAGTGGCGAACTCGTCGCGGTGATCACCGACGGCCCGGACTCGCCGATGTGCGGCAAGGTGGCGGTGCGGACGTATCCGTGCGAGGAGCGCATCGGTCTCGTCTGGATCTTCGTCGGCGACCGCGAGCCGCATTCGATCGACGACCAACTGCCGGAGGAACTCGTCGACGCCCCGCCAATGGCGGTTGGCGGCCGCATCGAGGACCGCAACGGCGATTTTCGGCTCTACGCCGAAAACGGCTTCGACGAAGGTCACGCCAAGTACCTCCACCGCCGATCGCTGTGGCGAACTTTCAAGATGATGCCGGCGTGGAACAAGGTTCACATCGAGCAGCACGGCCGCTGGATCTATCGCGTCGAGGACGAGCGGCACTGGGACGCGGAGTTCCCCGGGCTCGGCACGTGGACCAACCGACGCTGGTGGAAGATCAAGCCCAAGATCACGCAGGGCAAGTCGCTCGGCAACACGGGGGGCAATGAGGCGCCCGATCCGTACATCGCGTCTCAGAACTACCCGGGTTTCGCGTCGCTGTCGGCGCCGGGCGTGCTGCGCATTGCCTACCCGCAGTTCATCCACTACGAGTTCTACGTGCCGATCGCCGCCGGGCGCACGAAGTACGTCGGGGTGATGGTGCAGTTCAAGAGTGGCCTCGATCGTCTGTCGTTCTTTACTCGCTACCTGTTCGGGATTCGCTGGCTGTTCCACGGACAGTTCTCGGGCCAGGACGGATGGATGGTCGAGGCGACCAACGCACCTCCGGAGAGGCTCTACCGTCCGGACGTGTCGCTGCTCGAATGGCGTCGCCTCATCGAGGCCGGTAACCCGTTCGACCCGATTCCGGCCGGCGACCAGGGCGAGCCGGTTGCCGTCCATGTGGAGTCCGATGCGGAACATCGTGCCGACGCGGTGGGGATCTGACCGTGGCGCAACGCCCCGATCCACTCGTCCAGCCGACGCCCGTGCTCGCTGAACCCGAGGGACGCCGGGTCGTTGCCGCCGATGGCAACGGATACCACGTCGTGACCATCGAGGCGGCCGGCGCGATGTCGGATGTTCCGGCGGTGTTCCTGCACGGCGGCGGGCCCGGCTGCACGGGTTGGAGCGACTTCGGGCAAGTGGCACCCCTGTTCGCGCAGGATCGGCCCGTGCACCTCGTCGATCTGCTCCAGTACGGCCGCTCCGACAAGAACCCGATCGAGGGGCCGCGCTGGTCGTACCTCGCCGCCTCGATGGTGTCGCTGTTCGACGCGATGGGGCTCGAGCGGGTCGATCTGATCTGCAACTCCTGGGGCGGAACGATCGCCATCGCGCTCGCCGCGGAATATCCCGAACGGGTCCGGGCAATGTCGATCACCGGCTCGATGCCCGTGTTCTACGGGCCGCTCGCCCCGCTGCCCGAAGGCGGCACGCGTGGCCGACGCGCACGCAACGAGTACTTCGGCGGAGACGGGCCGTCACGTCAGAAGATGCAGCAGCTGATCGCCGGACTCGAGTGGTTCGACACGGCGAAGATTCCCGAGGAGACGATCGACTATCGCCACCAGATGTCACTCGACCCCGACGAGATGCGCCTCGCGGCGTCTAGCGATGACCTGCGTGGCGAGTGGCAGGACCTGGAAGGGCACCTGCGTCGGATCGAATGCCCGACGTTGTTCTGCTGGGGGATGCACGACGACTTCCTCACCCCCGATTACCCATTGATGCTGGCGCGGATGGTGCCCCACGGGCAGCTGTACGTGATGGACCAGACCTCCCACCATCTGCAAGAGGAACGACCGTGGGACTATTACTCGATCGTCACCGGATTCCTGGAGCAACAACATGACCGCTGAGACCAACTCGACGAGCAAGCCGAGGCTGCTGTTGCTGATCCTCGGCGTCGCGGCGATGGGCCTTGTCGTGCGCGTCACATTCGTCGACGCTCTGACCAAGCTGACGGGCACGTGGATGGGCGGCGTGGAGTCGCCCCACCGTGACACGAACGACACGAACGGATCCAGTGCCGCCTGAGATGCTCGACGATCGGATCCGGAGCGCCCAGGCGGCAATCGAACGTGATCGTGTCACCGAGTTCTGCTGCGCGCTGGTCGACGTGGCGTCGCCGACCGGCGACGAGGGACCGCTGGCGCAGGTGATCGCGGACATCCTCGCTTCTGTCGGTGCCGAGGCCCACGTGCAACGGATCGATGATCGCCAGGCGAACGCCTGGGGCCGGTTGCAGGGTTCGGCGGGCGGCCCCGCCGTGATGCTCTATGCGCCGATCGACACGATGACGACCGGTGACCCGCGCCATGATCTGCCGCACGTCGCCGCCCAACTGGAACCCCACCTGCTGGCTCACGCAATGGTCGACGACCGTCAGGTGATCGGTCTCGGAGCGATGAACCCGAAAGGTCATGCGGCGTGCATTCTCGCGGCGGTCGATGCGATCGTGCGGTCCGGAATCGACCTCGACGGCGACGTGATCGCCGCGTTCGGTGCCGGTGGTATGCCCACCAACGGTCTCCCGGACGACGACGGCGTGGTGAGACGCCACCACACCGGTCACGGCGTCGGTTGTCGCGCGTTGATCGAACAGGGCGTGAGCGCCGACGCCTGCGTGATCGCGAAGTCGGGCTGGGCGGTGTCGTGGGAGGAGGTCGGCCTGGCCTGGTTCGACGTCATCGTGCGCGGCACCCACACCTATGTCGGTGCTCGCCATCTCCTGGCGTACCGCAACCCGATCGCCGACGCCGCGACGGTCGTTCAGTTCCTCGAAGGGTGGTTCGTCGAACGGGCCGATCGATACACCGCCGAGCACCCGGACTCGTTCGTCGAACCGCAGGGCATCGTCGGCGCGATTCATGGTGGCTGGGAACGGATGCCGGCGTTCACCCCGGCGCAGTGCACGATGCGCGTGGACATGCGACTCGGTCCCGAGGAGTCGCCGCTCGACGCTGAACGTGAACTCGAAGCTGCGATCGCCGGGCTGGTCGCCGACATGCCCGGTCTCGACGTCGACATCGAACCGGTCGTCGGCATTCCAGGGAGCCGAACCGACGCGACTCACTGGATCGTTGCGGTGGCCGTGGAGGCGTGGGAAGCCGAGGCGGGCGCGCCGCATGTCGCGGCGCGTCGAACCAGTGGTGCGACCGACGCCAACATCCTGCGCAATCTCGGGATCCCGACCGTGCGCGTCGGGCTCCCGAAGAGCCTCGACGCCGACGGGTCGCCGATCGGGTTCGGACCGGGCATGAACACGGTCGACATCGATGCACTCGTGACCCTCACGAGGTACCTGGTGCGCGTTGCGCTGACAGCGACGAGCTCAGAATCTGCGGCGAGGATGACGGCATGAGCACGGTCGAGATCGGAGTGCTCGCTTCGCACACGACGCTGATGAACACCAGGTGGGACGAAGTCGACCACCTCGAACGAGCCCACGACTTTCGCCGCGCCCTCAGCGAGGCGCGTGCTGCGATCGAGGCGTGCGGCGCCGAGGTCGCCGTGGTCGTCGGGCCGAACCACTTCCGCGGTCTCTGGCTCGACCTGATGCCGACGTTCACGATCGGCGTCGGCGAGTTGTCGGGCGTCGGTGAGCACGGCACGCCGAAGGGCCCGCTGCCGACCGACAACGAACTGGCGCACTCGATCCTGTCGTCGGTGTCGCGAGCAGGATTCGACGTCGCGATGTCGGCGAAGCTCGAGGTCGACCACGGCATCACCCACGCCGTGCAGTGGGTGCTTCCCGAAGCGATGCCCGTGGTACCGGTGGTGGTCAATTGTCTCGCCCCGCCGCTTGCCCGCCTCGACAGGTGCGTCGACTTCGGTGAAGCCATCGGCGCTGCAATCAAAGCGTTCGGCGATCGAAAGGTGGTGGTGGTCGGCTCCGGCGGTATGTCACACCAGCTGCCGTTCCCTGACTGGCGCCGGCCCGTCAGCGACGACGACGAATACCTGGTGCAGTCGTGGATCGATGGTCGAGGCAACTGGGCCGAGTACGAGCCGCGCAGGCGCGGGATCGTTGTCGGTGCACCCGCCCGCCTCGCCGAGGACGTCGACCACGAGATCCTCGCTCGACTCGAGGGCGCCGATGGCGGAAGCCTGGTCGACTACCAGGACAGCCTGGAGACCCTGGCGGGCAACGGCGCCGCCGAACTGCGCAACTGGATCATCGCGTCGGCCGCCTGCGGATTCGCAGCGACGCGCACCCTGTGCTACTCGCCCATGCCCGAATGGCTCACCGGCATGGCCGTGGCCCTGATCGACCACCCTGTTACGCCGGGGGTCTGACCCCTGGCGTAACAGCCTCGTACAAGGAGTTCTCACGATGACTACCACTCCATCAACCGCCTGGCTCGACCTTGTCGGGTTGCCGTTCTCGGTTTCCTGGGTCGACGCTGGTGGCGTGTCGACGCGCTCGTTGCAGGCCGGGCCCGACGACGGCCCGGTCGTGGTGTTCCTGCACGGCACCAGCGGGCACCTGGAGGCATTCACCCGCAGCGTGCGCCCGCACGTCGAGGCCGGCTATCGGGTGCACGCCATCGACATGCTCGGCCACGGCTACACCGCCAAGCCCGACTACGACATGGAGATTCCGCGCTACGTCGAGCACCTCGGCAACTACCTCGACGCATGCGGCATCGACCGCGCCAACCTCGCCGGCGAGTCGCTCGGGGGCTGGGTGGCGGGTTGGCTCGCCTCGGAGGATCCGGCGCGGGTGATCAGCCTGCAGTTGATCGCCGCCGGTGGCACCAAGGCCAACCCCGAGATCATGGAGCGCATCAAGACCTCCACGCGCAAGGCGGTCAGTGAGGATGACATCGACCTCACTCGGCAGCGACTTCATCTCCTGATGCACGACCCGGACAAGGACGTGTCGGACGAATTGGTGCAGGTTCGCCATCGGATCTATCACGAGCCCGACTTCGTCGCGAACATCGACCACCTGCTGTGCCTGCAGGAAATGGACATCCGCCAGCGCAACCTGCTGCGTGAGGATCGTCTCGCGAAGCTGGCCGCCATCCCGACGCTGATCATCTGGGGTCGCAACAATCCGTTCGGCGACGTGCCGGAGGCGAACAAGATGCACGAGGACATCCCCGGCAGTCGCCTGGAGCTCTACGACGACTGTGGCCACTGGCCCCAGCACGAGCGCCACGAGATCTACAACCCGATGGCCATCGAGTTTCTCGACGCCCACAACGGGCGGGCGTGATGAGTGCCATCGACGAAGCCACCGAGCGCCTCTGGGAGGCGGCCGCCACGGGGGAGCCCTGCGCACCAGTGCGCGATCTCATCGCAGACGACGACATCGGTGCCGCCTACGCCGTTGCCCAACGCAACATCGCCCGGACCGTCGCCGAACGAGGTTGGCGACTCAACGGCCACAAGATCGGGCTCACCTCGCCAGCGGTCCAGAAACAGTTGGGCGTTGACCGGCCCGACTTCGGAATGCTGTTCGCCGAGCTGGCCCACACGAGCGGCGAAACGGTGCCGGTCACCGATCTCCTGCAACCCAAGGTCGAAGCCGAGGTGGCACTGGTGCTGCGGCACGATCTCGACTTGCAGGTGCACACGATCGCCGACGTGATCAGCGCCGTCGAGTACGTACTCCCGGCGCTGGAAATCGTCGACTCGCGTATCGCCGGATGGGACATCACGTTCGTCGACACCGTCGCCGACAACGCGTCGGCGGGCCGCTACGTGCTCGGAACCGTGCCGGTTCGACTCGACGGCATCGACCTGGCGGGGGTCGAGATGACGATGACGATCAACGGCGAACCCGCCTCGACGGGGCGCGGAGCAGCGTGTCTGGGCAATCCGTTGATCGCCGCGCGATGGCTCGCCGACACGATGTCGCAGGCCGGCACCCCGCTGCGCGCCGGGGGAGTGGTGTTGACCGGCGCGCTCGGGCCGATGGCAACGGTTGGCACCGGCGACGAGGTGGTCGCCGAGATCTCCGGCCTCGGCACCGTCACTGCGACCTTCGCGAAGGAGATGCCGTGACCGCGGCGACCAAGGTCGCCATCGTCGGGTCGGGCAACATCGGCACCGACCTGATGATGAAGGTGTTGCGACTGTCGGACACGCTGGAGATGGGCGCGATGGTCGGCATCGACCCCGACTCCGATGGTCTCGACCGCGCATCACGTCTGAAGGTCGCCACGACCCACGAGGGTGTGGAGGGCCTGATACGGATGGACGTGTTCGACGAGATCGACATCGTCTTCGACGCGACCTCAGCGGGAGCGCACCGCCACAACACGTCGTTGCTGGAGCCGTACGGCAAGCGGATGATCGACCTGACGCCGGCGGCGATGGGCCCGTTCGTCGTGCCGGCGGTCAACCTGGCCGACCATCTGAAGGCCACCAACCTCAACATGGTCACGTGCGGCGGCCAGGCGACGATCCCGATCGTGGCTGCGGTGAAGAGCGTGACCGATGTGTACTACGCCGAAATCGTCGCATCGATTGCTTCGAAGTCTGCTGGTCCCGGCACGAGGGCCAACATCGACGAGTTCACCGAGACGACCGCCAAGGGACTCGAAGTGGTCGGCGGCGCCGAACGCGGCAAGGCGATCATCGTGTTGAACCCGGCCGAGCCTCCGCTGATCATGCGCGACAGCGTGTTCTGTCTGGCAGCCACCGCCGACGAGGCCCTCGTCGTCGGAGCGATCCACGACATGGTCGAGCGCGTCGCGGCCTACGTGCCCGGCTACCGGCTCAAGCAAGCGGTGCAGGTCGACGAGATCACGATCGACGAGCCGTTGCGCATCCCCGACCTCGACCGCAAGTACGTGGGGTTGAAGGTCACGGTCCTGCTCGAGGTGGAGGGCGCGGCTCACTACCTACCCAAGTACGCGGGCAACCTGGACATCATGACCTCGGCGGCGATGCAGACCGCCGAAGCCCTGGTTGCGCACACGATGGCATCGGGCGAGGAGAACTGACCATGGGAGACCTCCTGCACGATGCGACCCCGCCCGCCGGGCGGCTGTACATCCAAGACGTCACGTTGCGCGACGGCATGCATGCCATCCGCCACAAGTACACGCTGATGCAGGTGCGCGAGATCGCATCGGCGCTCGATGCTGCCGGCGTCGCATCGATCGAGGTCGCCCACGGCGACGGGCTCGCTGGTTCGTCGTTCAACTACGGCTTCGGAGCGTTCACCGACTGGGAGTGGCTCGCCGAGGCGGCCGACGTGCTGAAGCGCGCCAAGCTCGCGACGCTGCTGCTTCCCGGCATCGGCACCGCTGGCGACCTTCGCCGAGCTCACGATCTCGGCGTGCGGTCCATTCGCGTGGCGACCCACTGCACCGAGGCCGACATCTCCGCCCAGCACATCGCGCTCGCCCGCGAGCTCGACATGGATGTGGCGGGATTCCTGATGATGAGCCACATGGCCGACCCGGCATCGCTCGCCGAGCAGGCCAAGCTGATGGAGGGCTACGGCGCGCACTGCGTGTACGTCGTCGACTCCGGTGGACGCCTCACGATGGACCAGGTCCGCGACCGGTTCAAGGCGTACCGCGACGTGCTCGACCCGGCGACGGAGATGGGTATGCACGCTCACCACAACCTGTCGCTCGGGGTGGCCAACTCGGTGATCGCCGTCGAGTGCGGAGCCGTCCGTATCGATGCGTCGCTCGCGGGGATGGGAGCCGGGGCCGGCAACGCTCCACTCGAGGTGTTCGTCGCGACCGCCGACCTCCTCGGCTGGGACCACGGCTGTGATCTCTTCGCCCTCGAAGACGCCGCCGAGGACCTGGTCCGTCCCGCCCAGGATCGCCCTGTGCAGGTCGATCGCGAGACGCTCACCCTCGGGCACTCGGGCGTGTACTCCAGCTTCCTACGTCATGCCGAAGCGGCGTCGCATCGCTACGACGTCGACGTACGCCAGATCCTCGTCGAGGTCGGCCGACGCGGGTTGGTCGGTGGCCAAGAGGACATGATCATCGACGTCGCGCTCGACCTCGCCAACGGGATCGGAGCCGACGGCGGGTCCTGAGTCGGGCCACATCCGAGTGATTGCAACCTTCGACGATGGGCCGAACCGGGCCGGTCATCCGTCTGCGTCGGTCGAGGGGGCATCCGGATCGAGGGTGAGGCGGATTGCGATCGGGGCGTCACCCCGGTGGAGGAGCACACGGATCCGATCGGTGGAGCGTGCGAGCATCGCCTGCCACCGGTACTTGTCGGCGATGGCCTGTTTCGCGAGTTCGAGAGACGTGCCGTCATCGAGGAGTTCGGCGGTCCCCCGGTGCACGACAACGTGCGGCTCTACTCGGCCGCGCATGTCGCAGACACGGACCTCGACGCGGGGATCGTTGCGGAGTCGCCGCGTCTTCCAGGCGGTCTGACCCGTGTAGAAGAGATATGTGCCACCGGTGCCGGTGACCCAGACGGGAGTCGCCTTCGGTCGGCCGTCGCTGGTGAATGTCGTCAGCGAGATGTATCGGGCGCGATCGATGTCATCCATGCATCGACCGTACCTGCACCATTCGAAGACGCAGCGCGGCTCAGAGCGTGTCGGCGATCTGGAGTCGGAGCACGTCGCGGGTGAAGTCACACGAGTAGCCGGTCCAGGCATCGCGTAGCCACTGTTCGGGCCCGGCCCCGACGGACACCCCGGTCGCTCCGTGGAGTTGCACCGCGCGCTCGGCGTTGGCGATCGCCACGTCGACGGCGTGGGTCTTGGCGGCCGGCACCTTCCACATGGCAGCTGGGTCGCCGGCGTCGACGGCGAGCGCTGCGTCCCACACCAGCAGCCGCGCGGTCTGGAGATCGACGGCCATCTCGGCGAGCTTGAGCGACACCGCCTGGTGCGCGCGGATGGGCTTGCCCCAGCTCTGGCGCTCGTTCGTCCACTCGACGGTTCGCTCCAGCGCGGAGCGCGCCATGCCGACGAAACCGGCTGCCAACGACACGGCCATCCCCGCTGACGCTGCGCCCATCAGTTCGAGCCCGCGTCCCTCCTCTCCGAGTCGGTGGTCGGCTGGCACCCGCACGTCGTCGAGGATCACTTCGGCATGCCACGACGAGCGCATCCCGAGCAGCTCGGTGCGGGCACCGACGCTCAGGCCGGGGGTGTCGGCGGGCACGAGGAAGGCCGATGTCGTCGTCATTGCGGGGGCATCGGTACTCGTCCTGGCGAACACCAGGTAGGTGTCGGCGACACCACCGTTCGACACCCAACCGGCCTTGGCTCCCGTGATCACGTATGCGTCGCCGTCTCGCTTCGCCTGGGTCTGCAAGCCGAGCGTCGGGTCGTCGATCGGGCAGAACAGTTCCGAGCCGGCAACGTTCGGTTCGTTGAGAGCACCGGCGAGGATGTGGCCGTCGGTGGTCGCGAGCATCCGCAGCCAGAATTCCTTCTGCTCGTCGGTGCCCCCCACGGCGATCATGTTCGGGATCGTCATGATGAGGTTCAGTGCCCCGCCGAGTCCGACGTCGACGGCGCCGAGTTCCTCGTGGACGATGACGTTGTCGATACATCCCAGACCCGCGCCGCCGTACTCGTCGGGAATCAGCATCGAGTGAAGTCCGAAGGTGGTCGCCGACGCGACGAGTGCACGGAAGTCCTCCCGGCTGACGTGGCCGTCGGTATGCGACGCACTGGCGACCAGCGGTTGCATCTCGCGTTCGGCGAACCGCCGAGCGGTGGAGCGGATCTCTTCCTGAGCGTCGCTGAGCGTGAGGTCGATCATCGTGAAATGCTCGCGCACCCCTGGTGAGGGTCGCTCCTCAACGGTCCGCTCAGCGAACCGACCGATCTAGGATCGCCCTCGTGGTGGCGAGAGCAGAACCCTCGATCGTTGCCAGGTCGGCAGCCGTTCTGTCGGCGTTCGATCTGCGCCACGGCTCGCTCGGGCTGTCGGAACTCGCCCGTCGATCAGGATTGCCGAAGGCCACGGCGCACCGGCTGGCGGGGCAGTTGGTCGATCACGGATTCCTCGAGCGCGACGCCGACCGATATCGGCTCGGGGTGTGGCTCTTCGAGCTCGGACAACGCGTTCAGAGTTCGCGGGTGCTGCGCGACGCCGCCCTGCCCTTCCTCGAGGACCTCTTCGTGGCATCGCGAGAGACGATCCACCTCGCCACATCAGTGGGTACCCACGTCATGTACATCGACAAGCTCGTCGGCCATTCGTCGGGGCGCACACCATCGGAGGTCGCGGGTCGTCTACCGCTGCATTGCACAGCGACGGGCAAAGCGTTGCTGGCGCACGAGCCTGTCGAGGTGGTCGACGAGTACCTGCGACGCCCGCTCGAGCGAGTGACCCGCCACACCATCGTCGTGCCCGACGTGCTCCGTTCGGAACTCGCCACGATCCGACGCATCGGCTGGGCGGTCGAACGCGAGGAGACCATGGTCGGCTTCGTCAGCGTTGCCGCGGCGGTGTTCGACCGCGACGGCCGGCCGCTCGCCGCCTTGTCGGTCACCGGTCCGGGGCGTCGCCTGGATCCCGAGCGATACGGGCCGACCGTGCGCACCGCCGCTCGCGGCCTCACGCGCGTGCTGCAGGGTGACCCGACGATCTGATCGACAGTCGGACCGAACTGCGGTTGGTCATCGTGCAGGAGCCTCCGGTGCGGTGCGTGGTGCGCGAACATGGCGAACCATGACGGTTTCCGAAACAGCTTCCGACGCGGCGAGATCCGGCGGGAACCGTCGCCCGAAGTCGCTGATACTCGATGTGTACGGTCGCTACAGCGCACAGTTCGCCGGTTGGATCGCCGTTGGTGACCTCGTGCGGATGATGGAACTGCTCGACGTCGACGAGCAGGCAGTGCGCTCCGCCGTGTCTCGGATGACACGGCGCGGATTGCTGGAGCCGGAGGTTCGCGGCAGAGTACGCGGCTACCGCACGACTGCGCAGGCCGACGAACTGCTCGCCGACGGCGATCGACGAATCTACGCATCGATGCAACCGGCCTCGCTCGCCGACGGATGGGTGCTCGTCAGCTTCTCGATGCCGGAGAGCGATCGCAACAAGCGTCACGTGTTGCGATCCAAGCTCACGTGGCACGGCATGGGCAACCTGTCGAGCGGGCTGTGGATCGGCCCGGCGCGGATCCTCGACGAGGTGACTGAGACGCTCGTCGCCGAAGGTTTTGCGGAGTACGCCGACATCTTCGGCGCCCACTACGAGGGCCTGGGCAATGTTGCCGATCTCGTTCGTCACTCGTGGGACCTCGATGCGCTGGCGGCGTCGTACCACGAGTTCCTCGACGACCAACAGCCGGTGAGTGCACAGCTCGGGGGTCGGCGCCCCGACGACGACAGCCTCGCCTTCGCGCTCTACACCAGGGCTCTGCACGAATGGCGCAAGTTTCCGTATCTCGACCCCGGTCTCCCGAGCGAGCTGCTGCCGAACGATTGGCCCGGCGGCCCCGCAGCGGAGCTGTTCGCCGAATTGCGAGCGCTCCTCGAGCCTCAGGCGTTCGAGTTCGCGGCGTCGGTCGCCGCCGGCTGATCAGGCTCCCGTGCGAGGTCGCGCAGCCGGCGGTACTCCGAACCGAGCGCAACCGCGCGTACGGTCTTGGTGTCGGTGGGCTGGTGGCCGACCTCGTGGGCCGGTGCCGGGATCTCGACCACCGTGTTGGTCAGGCGCCCGACGCCGCTGATCTCGACCTCGACCACGTCTCCCGGCTCGAGCGGGCGGCTGTTGGCCGGCGTCCCCGTGAGCACCACATCGCCCGGCAGAAGCGTGATGTGACGACACAGATCTGCCAACAGATAGTCGATGCCGAAGTTCATGTCGCCGATGTGGCCCTCCTGGACGATCCCGCCATTGACGGAGGTGCGCAGCGTGCTCGTACGCACGTCGACCCCCGACACGATGCCGGGCCCGATCGGGCAGAATCCATCCTGACCCTTCACTCGCAGCATCGATCCGGCGTCGGTGTCGCGGAAGTCGTGCAGGCCCATGTCGTTCGATGGCGCGAAGCCGGCGAGGTGATCCCACACGTCGTCGGGAGCGACGTTGCGCATCGGGGTGCCGACGATCGCGGCGAGTTCGCCCTCGTAGTTGAGGTAGTTGCAGCCGGCCGGGCGGCAGACGGCGCCACGGTGCGCATTGAGGGTGGTCAACGGTTTCTGGAAGTAGGTCGGGGTGATCAATTCGGGTTGTTGGAACTCGAGGCGGCGCGACTCGTAGTTGAGGTGGACGCAGATGATCTTGGTCGGGTCAACGGGTGCGAGGTAGGCAGCGGTGGCCTCCTCGACGCGACGGCCGTCGCCGAGCACGAGTTCGTCGCCGTCGGGGGTCACCCAATAGGCGACGCCCTCGACGAGGATGCGCCGCCGCTCGATGCGGGGACCGTCGAGGACGCTCACGGCCGCGCGCCGTTCGAGGCGATCGGCTCCGACGATCCGCCGGTGACGCTGAACGCCATCGACAGCACCCACCCGTCGCCGACGGCGACCGGCGCGAGGTCGTTGATCTCGTCGTGTTCAGGGTTTCCGATCTCGAGTTCGGCGGTTCCGTGCCAGACGGTGCCGACCTCGAAGCCCTCGATGGTGCCACGGGCGATCTCGTGGACGGCCGGCTGGTCGCCGTCGATCGCCGGCCACAGCCGTGTGTGCACGAGCGGGGCGGCGACGCCCTTGGGGTAGGTCTTCTCGCGTGCCTCGTCGATGGTCACCGTGAGGTCGACGGCGCGCCGACCGTGCGCCGACACGTGCGCCCGAAACGCCTCGCCCGGCTGCTTCTTCGCGCCGCCTCTGCCCAACTCGACGGGCCGCGTCATGTGGATGTCGCCGAGCTTCTTCGGGAACCCCTGGATGAGCCCACGCACGATCGACAGTTCGCTGTCGACGTAGATGAACGGCACCCGTCCGGCGCGCTTGTCGGCCCAGCTCCCGTGGATCACGAGGTAGGCCTCCTTGTACTGACCCTTCGACGGGTCGGCCTTGATACGGGCGTCGTTGTCGGCCGCGCTCGACCAGTCGCAGAACACGAACGAACAGCTCCCGTCACCGGTCGGATCGAACCCGTCCGGCACGTACGCGGCGACCTTGGCCGGATCGGCCTGGAAGTCGACGGCGATCACCTCACCGGAGTAGTGCCACGGAGGCGCGGGGAGCATCGACGAGTTGCCCGTCGGCGATTGCGGCAGTGTCCATCCGGTGAGGGTCATGGTGTCTCCAGGTTGTCGTGTCGAGATCAGTTGACGGTTCAGTTGCAGGTGGGGAACCACACGTGCACCTGGCCGGTGCCGTACGAGTTCTCGTAGTTGCTGAGCTGTTCGCCCTTGTCGGTCCAGTTCGGTCCACCGAGTGCACCAGCGGCGGTGAGGTAGTGGCCGAAGTTGCCTTCGGGGGAATGCTCCCGATACTCGGGCCACGCGTCGATGACGTCGCGGTGGCGCCCTTCGGCCATGTAGGCGATCATCCGCTCGTCGAACGAGCGTGCTTCGGGTGTGCGCACGTGCGCGGGGTCGTAGCTCGAATGGTCCATGAACTCGCGCAGTGGCCAGAAGCGGTGCGACATGCCGCCGCTGGCGATGATCGCCACGCGGGCGTCTTCGGCCTCGATCGCCTCGGCGATCACCGCACCGAAAGCGAGGAAGTCCTGGTCGTCGGCGGTCTGGCAGATGCCGGTCGACAACACGGGTTTGTCCCACTTCAGATGGTGCACGACGTTGAGAGTCGGGTAGTGATGGGCGATCGCCGTCGACGTCGCGCTGAGTACGCGATGGCCCTCGGCGCGCCCGATTTCCTGCACGCGCCGGGCGAGTTCGGGAGCACCTGGGTAGTCGTAGGCGAGATCGCGGATCACGATCGGGAGTTCCTCGCTCGTGTACACCCCGCGGTGATGTTCCTGACCCGCGACGATGTGTTCGCTCGTGGTGAACCAGTGTGTGTCGATCAACACGATCATGTCGACCTCGGCAGCGTCGAGGCGCTCGCGCAGGAGACGCAGTCCATCGATGAGCGTGGTGTCGTTGCCGTCGCCGAGCCGTCGGCGCACCGGTTCGTCGATCATCAGAGTCGGCACGTGGCCGACGAGTGCGGCACCGGCGATTGTTCCCATGGTCTCTCCCCGTTGTGCTGGTTCTGTCGTGATGGATTGTGGCTGCGCAGCCAGTCGAGCGACGACTCGACGGTCCGGTCAGCCGAACGAATCGTGGCGGACCGACACGTTCTTGACATCGCAGAAGAAGTCGAAGCTCCACGTGCCGCCCTCCCGGCCGATGCCCGACAACCCGCTGCCCCCGAACGGCGAGGCGAGGTTGCGAACGAAGAAGCAATTCACCCACACCGTGCCCGCCGTGAGTTGACTGCTCACGCGCTCAGCGCGTGACGCGTCGGTGGTGTACACGGTCGCGGCGAGGCCGTACCGCGTGTCGTTGGCGAGCGCGATCGCCTCGGTTTCGTCGGCGAAGGTCTGCCACGTCAGGACCGGGCCGAACACCTCGTTCTGGACGATCTCGGAGTGCTGTGCAACATCGGTGAGGATGGTCGGCTCGAACCAGAGGTCGCCCACATCGCTCGACGCTCCGCCGATGATCGGTATGGCACCGTCGGCGATCGCTCGGTCGACGAACCCGGTCACGCGTGCATGGTGCTCGGGGTGGATCAGCGGCCCGACGCGGGTCGCGAAATCGCGCGGGTCGCCCAGGGGGAATCGCGGCAGCGTCTCGATCACCCTCTCGAGCAAGGTGTCGGCGATCGATTCGTCGACGAGGATCCGCGTGCCGGCGAGGCAGACCTGGCCGGCGTTGACGAACTGGCCGCAGATCGTTCGAGCAGCGTCGTCGAGGTCGGCGTCGGCGAAGATCAGAAATGGCGACTTGCCCCCGAGTTCGAAGCTGATCGGGGTGAGGTTCGCTGCCGCCGCGGTGGCGATGTGCCGACCGGTTTCAGGTGATCCGGTGAAACTGATCCGCTTGACGTCGGGATGCGCAACCAGCGCCGCGCCCGCTTCCTCGCCGATGCCCTGCACGATGTTGATCACGCCCGGAGGTACACCGACTTCGTCCGCGATCTCGCCCAGCAGCGAGAGAGTGAGCGGCGCCCACTCCGGCGGCTTGACGACGATCGTGTTCCCAGCGGCAAGCGCGGGACCGACCTTCCAGGTTCCGAGCATGAAGGGGGCATTCCACGGCACGACGAGTGCTGTGACCCCAGCCGGATCGAAGTGAACGTGGTCGGTGGTCTCATCGCCCTCGATGTCGTGGGGCCCCAGCGCCCTGGCCCAGTCGGCAAAGAACGAGATGTTGTGTGCGCCACGTTTGATGACGCGCTTGAGGTTGCCGATCAGGAGCGACCCGTTGTCGGCGGTTTCCACCGCAGCGAGTTCGTCGTTGCGTTCACGGATGCGAGCGGCGAACGCATCGAGCACGACGCCGCGACCGTCGGGGCCGAGCGCCGCCCACGTGGGGAATGCTGCCTTGGCGGCAGCGACCGCAGCGTCGACCTCGGCCTGGCCGCCTCGGGCCACATCGCCGAGCAACGAGCCGTCGATCGGCGAGTGCACGGCAAAGGTGTCAGCCGAGCCAACCCGTGCGCCGTCGATGTAGTGGTCGAGCGGAACCGAGACCCCGGCCACATCGGCCGTGCGGCCGGTTCGGAGAGTGGTCGTGCTCACGCGTCCGGCCCGGCGTGCGTGGCGCACGCCGGCACCACTCGGTCGACGATGGCGAAGTCGGTCTCGCGTACCGACGCGGCGTGGGCCACTTGATACATCCGCTGCGACGACGCCAGGTAGAAGCGCTCGTACAACTCGCCGCGTCCGGCCAGCGCCGACCCGACGAAGTCCCACGCAGTCCGGAAGATGGCGACGCGCTGCTCGGCGTCCATGTCGGCGCCCTGGTAGTAGAGATCGATCAGCGGACGCAACTCCGGGTTGTCCATCTCGGCCCGGGTCGGTGTGGCCAGAAGGCTGTGCGAACCGAGCAACTTGATGATCTCGTTCACGCGGGGGAACCAGCGTGGCAGCGTCGGACGGATGGCCCGGAACGGGCGCTCGTCGCAGAACCACACGCCGTTGCCCCACTCATGGGCACCGGCCTCCGCCGCCTCGATGACCGAACGGGTCAACTCGGCGTAGCTCCAGAGTTCGCCCAGCATCTCGTTGACCGCGGGGCTGTCGGCGTTGACGGCTTCGGCCATCTTGGTAGCGAGTTGCCACGCGAAGTTCAGCTTCACGTTCGCCCGGATCGTGGTCTGCTGCATGATGTTGGCCACCCAACCGGTGGTCATTGCCTTGTTGTAGACCTGCGGGTCGCCGACGAGGAACATCCGCTCCTTCGGTACTTCGACGTCGTCGAAGATCACCACAGCGTCCTGCTCGTCGAAGCGCGACGACAACGGGTGGTCCCACGCGTCACCGGGGGTCGAGTAACTGTCTCGGCACAGAGTCTTCAGGCCCGGGGTGTTCATCGGGATCGAGAACGACAGGGCGTAGTCGGTTGCATCCTTGGGGATCGGTTGGCCGGGGTACACGACCATCTCGTCGGCGAAGGGTGACAACGTGGCGAGCGCGCGAGCGCCACGGATCACGTAGGCATCGTTCGTCTCGCCGACGAGATGGAGCACGATGCGGCCGCCCGCGTTGTCGACCTCGGGCTCGGCCTTGTTGATCGTCGGGTTGACGATGGCATGCGTCATCGACCAGTCATTCAGCATCGCCTCGCGTTGAAATGCCAGCAGGTTCTCGGTGCCTTGTTCGTTGCCGTTGAGCGACCAGATGTCGGAGCGCCCGGCGAAACCCGCCATCGTGACGTTGAGGTAGTCGGGGCTGCGGCCCATCAGCCCGAGGGTGTGGTGCGCGATCGTCTCGAGTGCCACGCGGCGCCGTTGGAGATCTTCTTTCGACCGAGGGGTGATGTGGGTGATGTTGACGGCGTCGCCCGTCTGGGGATCGGCTGTGAGCAGCTTGTCGGGCTCGTCGAACTGCAGGTCGAACAGCCCCGCCATTGCCTGGGCTGCACCGCAGAGCGACGGGTTCGTGGTGACGTCGGCGACGCGTTGGCCGTCGAGCCAGATCTCGCGATCGTCGCGTAGTCCCTCGAGGAACTCCTTGCCCGTTCTCGCTCCCACGATGTCTCCTTGTCCTACGGTTTCGTGCTGAACTCCGGTTCGACACCCTGTTCGATCGGGGCCGGCGTCTGGCGATGTCCCCAAGTTTGCGTTATTCTCGTGACGAGCGCAACAGAAACACTATAGATGATGTTCGGGGGAACGATGTGACGGAACTCGATGATCGACCAATGGCGGTCTCTGACCGCCTCGACGGACGCGTCGCGCTGGTCACGGGCGCCGCCCGCGGGCAGGGCCGCAGTCATGCGCTCCGACTCGCCGAACTCGGTGCCGACCTCGTACTCGTCGATGTCTGCGCCGACCTGCCCCGCATTCCGTACGACCAACCGGGCAGGGCGCAGCTCGACGACACCGCGCGTGCAGCGAGAGAAGCCGGCGCCGAGGTGCGCACGGTCGTTGCCGACGTGCGCGATGGCGGCGCGATGCACGACGCCGTGATGCTGGCTGTCGACGACCTCGGGGGGATCGACATCGTCGTTGCCAATGCCGGTGTCATCCAGTTGCGTCCAGCGACCGAGATCGGCCCCGAGGACTGGGCCGAGATCATCGGCATCAATCTGACGGGCACGTGGAACACGATCGCCCCGGCGATCGCCCCGATGATCGATCAGGGCCGGGGAGGGGTGATCGTCATCACCAGTTCGGCCGCCGGCATCAAGGGCCCGCCGAACATGGCGCACTACGCCGCGTCGAAGAGCGGCGTCATCGGCCTGATGCGTTCGCTGTCGGCCGAACTCGGACCACACGGCATTCGCGTCAACTGCCTGGCCCCGACCACGGTCGACACCGAGATGGTTCACTGGCCAGAGGCCTACGCGATGTTCCGCCCTGACCTCGAAGCGCCCGAACGCGACGACGTGGCCGATGTCTTCGCCGGCCTGAACGTGCTTCCCGTGCCGTGGATCGAGGCCCGCGATGTCACCGAGGCATTGGCGTTCCTCGTCAGTGATCGCGCCCGCTACATCACCGGCACGGTGCTGCCGGTCGACGCCGGAACGCTGATCAAGTGAGCGCGACCACCGACCTTCCTCTTGCCGGACGCATCGCCGTCGTGACCGGGGCCGCGCGGGGGCAGG
>JBGTEH010000316.1:0-1853 GCA_041747915.1 Ilumatobacteraceae bacterium | reverse complement strand
GGTCGACGATCGAACGGTGCAGTTCCGGATCCTCGACCGGGCGCAGCGCCTCGATGATCTGTTGCTCGGTCACGGGGGCGGCCATGGGATCCATTGTGGCGACGGGCTGTCGAATTTGCACTACGCCCATAGGTACAATTCCGGGCGATGAGTACGAGCCCGTCGTTCACCGCCACCGTGTCGGCCATCACCGACGCGTTCGGCGATCCGACGCGCCGGTCGATCTACCTGTACGCGAGAGAAAATTCGGGAGCCGACCGCATCGGCGTGACCGCCTCGATGGTCGCGGCGCAAGTCGGCGTGCATGCCAATGTCGCACGCCATCACCTCGACAAGCTCGCGGCCGGCGGCTACCTCGAGGTCGTGTCGGGGAAGGTTGCCGGGGCCGGCGCCGGCAGGCCATCGAAGCACTACATCGTGGTCGGCGACTCGCTGACCATGAGTGACGTCGACTTTCCCGTGCGCAGTGACGACCTGTTGCTGTCTCTGCTCGGTCGGGCGCTCGACCGCCTCCCCAGCGACGAGGCCGAGATGATCGCCGAGACCGTCGGCCAGGAGTACGGCCGGGCGATGGCCGAGGGACTCACCGGTGATGCTCTCGCCAACGGTCGTCGCTCGCTGCGCTCGGCGATGCAGGCGGTCGCCGATGCCCTCACCGCTCACGGGTTCGCGGCGCACGCCGAGGGCCGCAACGACCAGCTGCGCATCATCAACAACCACTGCCCGTTCGGCGATGTTGCAACCGATCATCCCGTGATCTGCGCTGTCGATCGCGGCATGGTCAAGGGCATGCTGGCCGCGCTCGTCGACGAGTCGGCCCCGATGTCCGACGTGGTGACCGAGTCGAGCTTTGCCCGCGGCGACACGTTCTGCTCCACCTCCGTCTGAACGGCGAGCGTGTTACGCCAGGGGTCTGACCCCTGGCGTAACGGCTACTGACGGGTGGCGGCGTATTCGATGACCCGCTCGACGACGGCGGCGCTGGCCTTGGCGGTCGATCCACTGTCGAATGGAGGTTGCGGGTCGTACTCGATCATCAGTTGCGACGCCTCGGCGGCGGTTCGATCCACGAGCAGCTCGACGAGACGCAGTGCCATGTCGATGCCGCTCGACACGCCCGCTGCAGTGATGATCCGCCGATCGAGGTGCTCGACCACGCGCTCACCGGTCGGAATCGCGCCGTGGGTGCTGAGCACGTCGAGCGCACTCCAGTGGGTCGTGGCCGTCAAGCCGTCGAGCAGCCCGGCCGCAGCGAGGACCAACGATCCGGTGCAGACCGAGGTGGTGTACGTCGTCGTTGCGTGTGCACCACGCACCCAGTCGAGCACTCGGTCGTCGGTCATCAGGGCGCGGGTCCCGAAGCCGCCGGGAAACACGACGATGTCCGGGTTCGCCAACTCCTCGAACGTGGCGTCGACAGCGACGCCGAGCATGCCGTTGTCGGAACGGACCACGCCCCGTTCGTGTCCGATGAAGGTGATGTCGAAGTGGGGGATCCGCTGCAAGACCTCGTACGGCCCGATCCCGTCGAGTGCCGTGAACTGGGCGAACAGAGGAATCGCGATGCTGGTCATGTTGCGATGCTAGTAAGCCATACCCAACCCGAATGCGTGAACAAATGGGCCTGTCGCCGCCCCATTTGTTCACGCACTCGGCGGGTTGGTGAGGCGCCGGTAGCGTGGCCCGGTGGACGTACGCATCGGAGTGACCCAGGCCCCCCGCGAGATCAACATCGAACTCGCGGAAGGCGCCGACCGTGAGGAACTGAAGTCGCGCGTCGAGGCCGCCCTCGCCGGCGCCACCGACGTGCTGTGGATCACCGACAAGCGCGGCAAGGACGTGGCGATCCCGTC
>JBGTEH010000315.1:0-3084 GCA_041747915.1 Ilumatobacteraceae bacterium | reverse complement strand
CGTCTTGGATCGTTTCGTCGCCTTCGCGGCGACCGCCAACGATGCCCTGGACGCTTTCGCGACCCGGCTTTCGGCGAACCCGTCCGGGGAGAGTTTGGCAACGAGGACGGCGTGTTGGGCGTCGGCCCACGCCTGCACTTCACGTACCGCGACCAGGCCGGTTTCGATCAGATCATCATCGGCGCAGGCGTCGTCGCGGACCGCAACGATGCGGTTCACGCGCTCGGCAACACCTACGGAATCCATACCTCGAACAGTACGCAAGGGGTGTCGCAGAGTTAGCCGGACCCCCCGAAGATTCTCGGAGGAATCCCCACGACCTCGAAACGACGGCTCAGGAATCGTCATCAGCGGGCGCGAGATCAGCCGCATCCGCGAGGTCACGAGGCCGACCCGTCGCCAGCTTGTTCTGGCGGAGATCGGATCGCCCGATCACCGGGATCATCAAACCTTGAACCTCCACCAATACCCGCCGCTCCCACGCCTCGTCGAAGTCCACTCCCGTGATGAACGTGAGAACATCGATTCGCTGCGGCTCGCGACCGAGTTGCACGACGGTTTCGTCGGCGAGGAAGTCGTCGATCGTGAGCCCGAGATCGCCGAACCCGAAGTCGTCGAGGGCCGCGAGGATTCGGTCGCCGTTGTCGCGATCGACGCGGACCCACACGTCGAGGTCCTTGGTGTAGCGGGGATGTCCGTGTGCTGCGACCGCGTAGCCGCCGACGATCAGAAAGCGGACGTCATGAGCGATGAAGTACCCGACAAACTCGTTGAAGTCGCGGCTCAGATCCATGCGTCCATCCGTGGTGCTCCCGTCGGATCTCCTCGACCATCGCAATGCGTTCCTCGATCGGCCGCGTCATCCAATATCGCCAGGGCTCGTCGGGATCGGTGATGCGCTTGATCGTCACGATGCGCTCCACTCCCGCAGTCTAACGCCGCGCCGTTTCAGGCGAGGGCGTCGATGGTGACGGTGCCGAGGGCACCATCGACGGTGATCGTTGCGCCGTCGGGGATGCGCCGAGTGGCATCCGTGATCGACGGGACGCACGGGATGCCGAGCTCGCGGCTCACGATCACGGCGTGGGTCCCGATGGCGCCGATGTCGGTCACGACGCCACCGGCGGCAAGGAACAAAGGTGTCCACGACGGATCGGTCGACGGAGCCACGATGATGTCGCCGGGCTCGAGCCGCGAGGGATCGGAGAGGTCGAGCATCACCCGTGCGACGCCGGTGACGAGCCCCGGCGAGCCGGCAACACCGGCAAGAACGTCGCCCACGCCGACCGCGGCGACCGTGCCAGAGCCACGCCGCGTCCACTCACCGAGTGGCGGCACCGAGCCGTCGACGATGTAGGGCGGTTCCAATTGGTACAGCGAGAAGTAGTCCTGCTCGCGTTCGGCGAGCGAACCCGAGAACGACGCCGGGTCGGCCATGAAGGCGTCGAGTTCGTCGGCCAGCAGCATGAAGATCTGACGGGGGTGGGCGAGGTGCCCCCGCTCGACCATGCGCCGGCCGAGTTCGGCGAAGCACATCCGCACCTCGCCGTGGGCGCGGATGTTGTTCGACTTGCACCGCTCCCGGGCCCCCATGAAGACGGCAATCGTGTGGACCGCAGCGCGGAAGCCGGCGAGCGCGTCCGCATCGTCGGCGAACTCGACTTCGTAGTGATCGATCAATCGCTGGCGTCGCGCGGCTCCACGAGCAACCGTCCGTTGCGGATCGGAATCGTCGTCGGCCGCACGAGCACGTTCAACGGCCTGGAGCAGCATCTTGGGATTCGTCTCGTAGCTCCACTGATAGATGTCCCACTCGTTGGGGCCGCGACTGCCGTGCGCGTACATGAACCTGTCGACGGCGGCGATGAACCTGCGCGCGTCGTCGGAGTCCGATGCCGCGACAGATTCCAGCAGCGCATCGAGATCGCCGTCAAAGGCTGCCGTCAGCTCTGACGATCCGGCGACGATGCGTGAGATCCCGAAGATCTGCCCAGCGATGTCGGCCGAGTCGACGTCGCCGATGCCGGTCATCAGCTTCGCCATCGCCGTCGGATCGCTGTCGCCGAGCAGCGATGGGAGCAGGCCCGGTCCGATCGAGCTACCCATCGACGCCCACACGACCGGTTGGAACATGGAGCGCAGGTGCGGTTGGATGCTGCGCGCCCTCGCCAGCACCTGCACGTCGGTCTGGCCGGCGAGGTCGGGGCGGCTGTCACGCAGCGCCTGCGCGTCGAGCTTGTGACGTTCGACCTCGGGCAGGCAATCGGTCGTCATCATCCAGCTCATCACCGTCGTCAGCTTCTCGGTCTTGCAGGAGTTGGCGTGCCAGTCCCTCTCCACGTACGGCGGAATGGCCTGGCTGGCGGTGTCGAAGAACGTCTGGTCGACCGCCTCCCAACCCGCCCCTGATCTGACGCCGAACAGGCGCGCCTGGGTGAGTGAGTTGTAGAGGTAGCCACCGAACAATCCGAAGGACTCCGGCGGGTCGCCGTACTCCAACGCATCGAAGATGCCCATCTGTTCGAACCCGTCGACGCAACCGAGCACGACGCCGTTCTCCCAGCAGAACGTCCACGCCAGCGGACTCACCGGTTCGGCGAGCACCTCGCCCGCGTTGCCGCGGGTGTAGTCGGGGAAGCGTTCGGTCGGAACGCGGTCACAGATCCAACGGTCGCCCAGCATGTCGTTCCCCCCATCGTCAACGGTCGATCACCCCGATCGGACCCGCAAGATACACCTCTGCGGCTCTCGGCACGGCTGACGGCCGCACTATCTTCGCGCCGAGCGCGTCGAGCAGCGATGCCACAACTCCGGGGACGGTTCATGACCACATCGACAGACTTCGTCGAGGCGTACCTGCGCTCGGCGCCGGCAACCGACGACCTCGACCGGCTGTGCACGTCACCGAGCGGACTCGACGGCGACGGCATCCTCGCCGCAATTGCCGATCCCCGACTGGAGCCCGTGGTGCTCGATGCGCTGTCGGATCTCATGCATCCAAAGGACTCGTTCTACTTCGACGCGATCTATGGGGGGTTCCACGGCCAGCAGGCGATCCGCAACTGGCTGATCCCGACGATGGCG
>JBGTEH010000314.1:0-2877 GCA_041747915.1 Ilumatobacteraceae bacterium | reverse complement strand
CAACGCTGCTGTGCAACGGATCACCGCCGAGGCCGCCAAGGCCGTCGCCCCGCTGATCGCCGTCGACATCGACGAACGTCACCGCACCACGTTGGCCCATGCGCTCGTCGGGCTCGCCGAAGGCGCGAGCCGGCTGCTCGTCGAACGCGGCGACGAGTTCGACCCCGACGAGATCGCCGGCATCGTTGCGGATCTTGCGTGGGCCGGCCTGCGCGCCGTTCAACCCAAGGACTGACACCCATCTCCCCGTTTGCGGCGCGAATTCGGTGGCCCGGGTCACGAAGAACGCGCCGCAAACAACGAAGCCGAAACTCTCCTCCAGGCGCGCGCTCAGTGCGCGTTGCGAGGAGAGTTTCGGGTGCTGGTGGACCGCTGACCACCGAGGGTCAGCCGACCACGACGATCTCGACGGTGGCGGTGATGACCACACGCTGATCGTCCGATGGGTCGAGGACGAGTCCGGCGCCGCCGTCGGCGGTTGTGCGCCAGCCGATCGCGAGCAGTCCATGAGCGGCCGCCGTGACGACGATCTCGCGCATCGACACCTCGCCAGCAATGCCGAGCCGCTCGGCCGACACCATGTGGATCGACGGGCCCGCTGGATCGTAGAGAGCGAGGTACACCGCTCGGCGCGATGGGTCGTCGACCAACTGAGCCAGGAGCCGGCTCGACATGTCCGGCGTCACCATGACCTCATCGGCGCCGACGACGCCCGCCAGTGGGGCGTTGCCCGCATCGGTCAGTTCGACCACCAAGCGAGGCATCGCGCCCACCCGAGCGGTCAGCTCACGACGCAGCTTCATCAACTCGAGGAGTGCGCGGCTGTCGACTTCGTCGGTCTCGAGGTGGTCGCGGTATGCGAGCAACGCGATCGTGGTGACGTCGGGAGCCACCCGCGCTCCGCCCGCTGACGCGCCCCCGTCGTGCGAGCGCAACACCACCGAGATGCCGGCGAGCTCGGGCACGTCGATCTCGCCCTCGTCGATCACTCGTGGATCGAAGACCACCTCGACCGTCGAGCCGGGTCGTGCCGACATCGCCCACCCTTCGAGCATGGGACGCCCCAGCCCGCTCCATCCGACGACCAGCACGTGCTGCGTCGTCGACGCCGAACGCACATCCATTGGCTCACTCACGACCAGTGCACCAGTGCCGTCGCCGAGCCCGAAGTCGACCGGCGAACGGTGGGCGACGACGACCAGTCGGTCGCCATCCGCGATGACCGCATCGGGCGAAGGGCGGAGTTCGACGGAGCCGGACTCGCTCATCCGTCCGATCGGTCGGAAACCGGAGGCACCCGACACGATGTCGCCGAATCTCGTGCCGACCAACTCAGCGCAGGGCGACACGTAGATATCGGCGCCACGAAAGTCGGACAGCTCGGCCATCACAGCGCCGAGACCGCGCTCGCGCAACGCGAACACCACGTTGCGAGCAACGGCTTGCGCCATCACGATTGGATGGACGGCGTTCGGCAGTGCCGACGCAAGGGTGCTCGCCACTGCGATCTCGTCGAGCACCACGACGATCGGCGTCCGATCGGGATCGCGCCGCGCTCCCCGAAGGAACTCGCGTACCGCCAACACCGTGTGGACGGCACGAGCATCACCGACGTGATCACCATCGCCGTTGAGAACGACGACTGTTCGGCAGTGCCCGAGCCGAACCAACTCGAGGTCGGCGAGTCGCGTCGGATCGCCCGCTCTGAACACGAGCCGGTTGCCGAACAGGTGCTCGACGCCCGCACGAATCTCCTCGCTCAGCTCTGCGGGATCCCCATCGCCCATCACGACGATCGCGATGTGCCGTTCGGCATTCGCCCTGAGAAGTTGGTCGACGACTCCCGGAAGCAGGCTCGACGCGCCCAGGACCACGATGTGGTCCGACTCGACCACGGCGCTGCGGCCCCGCTTCATCCGGTCGATCTGAGCCTCGACGCCGCTGGCGATGACGCCGATGAGGGTGCCGAGCACGAGCAAGCCGAACACGGTCACGACCAGAGCAACCAGCCGTTGCCGCCAGCCGCTGTCGCCGGCCATGGTGCCGGTGTCGAGCGTGCGCAGCAGGCTCTGCCAGAAGTCCTCGAACCAACCGGCATTCTCACTTCCCGAAAGCGACACACCCGCGCGCCGCAACAGCAACGACGCGGTCAACACCACGGCAAACGTCACGATGCCGAGCCACAACAGCACGGCCCACGTGCCTCGGGCGAGCAGGCCGTCGAAGCGGTAGCGGACGAATTGACGCCACGTCGTGCGGTCGCCCCGCCCACTGCGTCGACTCACGCTGCTCCCGTCCAGATCACCAGCAGATGATGCTACGTGGAGCGACTCGAACACCTGTGATCTACGTTGTGGACGTCACGCCCCTCCGACCGATCGCCAGGACGCCATCATGATCCACGAGCACGATCCCGCCGACACCGAACTCACACCGGCGTATGCCGGTCGCTTGAACCGTACGTCGACGCCCAAGAACCGCCTGCCGGACAGCGAGTCGCCACCGACCGCCGTCTACCGGTTCATCCACGACGAGTTGCTGCTCGACGGGAGTTCGCGTCTGAACATGGCGACGTTCGTCACCACGTGGATGGAGCCCGAGGCCGACAAGCTGATGGCCGAGTCGTTCGACAAGAACATGATCGACAAGGACGAGTACCCGCAGACCGCCGAGATCGAGCGACGTTGTGTCAACATCGTGGCCGACCTGTTCCACGCTCCCTCCGACGGCGACGCCATCGGTGTCTCGACGATTGGTTCCAGCGAGGCGGTGATGCTCGGTGGCCTGGCGATGAAGTGGCAGTGGCGCAAGCGTCGCGAGGCCGCTGGCCTGCCGACCGATCGCCCCAACATGGTGTTGGGTTCCAACGTCCAGGTC
>JBGTEH010000313.1:0-1653 GCA_041747915.1 Ilumatobacteraceae bacterium | reverse complement strand
CTCGACGACTGGCCGTACGAGGCGCGCTCTCACCAGTGGAAAGACCTTCGGGTTCACTACGTCGACGAGGGCCCCGCCGACGGCCCGGTGATGCTGCTCATGCACGGCATGCCGACGTGGGGCTACCTGTACCGCACGATGATCCCGCTCCTCGTCGACGCCGGGTACCGCTGCATCGCGCCCGATCACCTCGGCTTCGGCCGCAGCGACAAGCCCACGGACGCGAACTGGTACTCGATCGCCCGCCACACCGAAGTGCTCACGTCGCTGATCACGGCGCTCGACCTGCGTGACGTGACGCTCGTGTGTCAGGACTGGGGAGGCCCGATCGGTCTCGCGCAGGCGGCCACGATGCCCGAACGGTTCAGCCGTCTCGTGATCATGAACACCTGGCTGCATCACCCCGGCTTCGAGTACACCGATGCCATCCGCAACTGGTTTGCGGCCTGGCACGAGGGCGGGTTGTTCCATCGCGAGTCGCCGAACGTCGCGCTCGTTCCGCTGATGTCGGCGCGCCTGGTGGAACCCGCTGTCGTGTTCGGTGCGTTGACGACCGGCGCCGATCCCGAACTCACCGGCGAGAACGCGACGATGTATGCCGGCTACGCCGCACCGTTTCGGGGCCTCGGCGACGAGGGATTCAATGGGGCGAGGATGTTCCCGCTCTCGATTCCGGCAACGGATTACGACAGCGGCAACGGTGCGGCGCAGACGATGCATTACGAGGCGCTGCTCGGGTGGGAGAAGCCCGTCCACTTCGTGTGGGGTGGTACCGACGACGTGTTCACCGAAGCGTGGGGGCGCACCTGGGCCGAGAGGATGGAAGCCACCTTCGATCTGATCCCCGATGCCGGTCACTTCCTCCAGAACACCCACGGCGAAACCGTGGTCGAACACATCCTGCGCCGCATCGGCGAGGAATCCGACGCCTGACCTCTTCGCTGTTTGATCTCGTGCGCGATGATCGGCCGACCGACGAACGGAGACACGATGAACGGTGACCAGATGATGCGGGCGCACTCGGCGACCCTGCCCACGCCCGAGTTCGCGAACCCCGCCTGGGTGACGCCGCGCCCGTTGAGCGAATCAACTGTGGCGATCGTGACGTCGGCCGCGCTGTACCCCGTCGGCGCTGATGCGTTCACTGCCGGCGACACCAGCTACCGGCTCATCGACCGCGACCGACGCGATCTGGTGATGGGGCACTGGAGCCCGAACTTCGACCACACCGCCGTGGCCATGGATCTGAACGTGGTGTATCCGATCGACCGGCTCGAGGAACTGGCCGAGCGAGGAGTGATCGGCGCGACGGCGCCGCGCCACGTTTCGTTTGCCGGCAACCAGCCCGACGACGTGGCCACCATCCGGCTCGATTCGGGCCCCGCGGCCGCCGCTGCGCTGCGCGCCGACGGCGTCGATGTCACAATCTTCACGCCTGTTTGACCGCTGTGTACGCGCACCGTGTGTGTGCTCGCCCACGTGTTCGAAGCAGCGGGAATCGCCACGATCGTGTTGTCGTCGGTTCGCGAGATGGCCGTCAAGAGCGCTCCGCCGCGCACGCTGCACTGCGAATTTCCGCTCGGTCGCCCGCTCGGTCGGCCGGGCGATCCTGACTTCCAACACGACGTGCTCGCGCGTGCTTTCGCGTTGCTC
>JBGTEH010000312.1:0-2340 GCA_041747915.1 Ilumatobacteraceae bacterium | reverse complement strand
GCTCGCGTGGGAAACTGAACGCATGCCCATCACACCGACCCCGAAAATCTGGATGAACGGCGAACTCGTCGACTGGGACAAGGCGCAGGTTCACGTGCTCACCCACACACTGCACTACGGCACCGGCGTGTTCGAGGGCATCCGCGCCTACGAGACCGATCAGGGCCCTGCGGTTTTCCGTCTCACCGAGCACATCGAGCGGCTGTTCAGCTCGGCGCAGATCATGGGGATGGAGATCCCGTACGGGATCGACGAGTTGATCTCGGCGACCAAGCAGACGGTGGCGTCGACGGGCCTCGATTCCTGCTACATCCGACCGATCGCCTACTTCGGCTACGGCGAGATGGGCCTCAACACATTGCCGTGTTCGGTCGATGTGTCGATCGCCTGCTGGCCGTGGGGTGCCTACCTCGGCGAGGATGCCGTCGAGAAGGGCGTGCGGATGAAGATCTCGTCGTGGACCCGCCACGATCACAACACGATGCCGCCGGCATCGAAGACCACCGGCAACTACGTCAACTCGTCGCTGGCGAAGGTCGAGGCACTGCGCGCCGGTTACGACGAGGCGATCATGCTGGCACCGAACGGGTTGATCGCCGAGTGCACCGGCGAGAACATCTTCGTGGCGCGCCACGGCAAGCTGCTCACGCCGCCGCTCTCGGCCGGCGCACTCGAAGGCATCACTCAGAACTCGGTGTCGACCATCGCGGCCGACCTCGGCTTCGAGGTCGTCGTCGACAACATCGCCCGCAGCGACCTCTACATCGCGGAGGAAGCGTTCGTCTGTGGAACGGCGGCCGAAGTGAGTTCGATCAACTCGGTCGACGATCGCGCCATCCCGTGTCCGGGCCCGATGACCACCGCCATCGCCGAGGTGTACCACCAAGCGATCCGCGGCCAGGATCCCCGCTACAAGGACTGGTGCGAACTCGTCCACTGAGGATCACCGCCATTCGCACATCTCCGAAACTTGCGCCAGATTGCCCGCTGAGTGGGCACGACAGCGCACATTTCGGGTTGTTGGCGGTTCGGGTACGGTCGGGTGATGAACGTGGGGATGTGTTTCGATCGGAGCTTGCCGGCGGGGTTCGTGGTCGAGGTGGCCGAGACGCTCGATGCGGCTCACGTCGATCAGTTGTGGGTGATCGAGGACTGCTTCTACACCGCCGCGATCGGCCTCGCCGCGACGGCGCTGGCGCGTACGAACTCGCTGACGGTCGGCATCGGCATTCTCCCAGCGGTCGCTCGGAACCCCGCGATCACGGCGATGGAGCTGGCGACGCTCGCCAATCTGGCGCCGGGTCGGCTGCTCGCAGGGATCGGTCACGGTGTCCAGGAGTGGATGGATCAGATGGGCGCGCGGACGTCGTCGCCGCTGACCACGCTGGAGGAGGCGATCACGATCGTGCGACGGCTCTTGAGCGGCGAAACGGTCGACGTCGACGGCGCTGAGTTCACCATGCGCGACGTGACCCTCGATGCACCACCCTCGACCGTGCCTCCCGTGCTCGCCGGCGTGCGCGGGCCGAAGTCGTTGGCCCTCGCAGGCCGTGTCGCCGACGGTGCGGTCCTCGCCGAGGGCGCCGGCCCGACCTACGTGGCGCCGTCGATCGCCTACGCGGGCGATCCGGATCCCTTTCGGGTGTCGGTGTTCACGGCGCTGGCGGTCGGCGACGACGCGGCGGAGATGCGGCGTGCGATGGCACCGTTCGTCGCCGGGATCATCGGTGGAACGAACCCGGCACCGAACGCTCATCCTCACATCGACGAGATCCGCGAGCGCCACCATGCCCGAGGTGTCGACGGCATCGCCGACATGCCGGCGCAGTGGTGGATCGAACTCGGAGCGATCGGCACGTTCGACGACGCCGTGCGTCACGCCGAAGCGCTCGCCGATGCCGGCGCCGACGACGTGACGTTCTTTCCGGGGCCAACCGTCGAACTCGCCCGCGAGGATCTCGAACACGTGACCCGCCTCGCCGCCGCCCTCCGCTGACGCGTCCCGTAGACCCGAATTCTCCGAAATGTGCGCTGCTGTGCCCGCTCAGCGCTCATTCCACCGCATTTTTCGGGAATGGGACTTCGAAGGGGGAGCCGGGTGGGGGAAAAACGAAAGCGCCCCGTCGGGCGAACCGGCTTGCGCCGACGCACCCTTCGGGGCTGCTCGTGGACAGGTCCACCACTGGACGAACGTCGGGCGTTAGCCTTCGACTCGTCCTGTTCACATCGCCCGTCTCGCCTTGCGGCGTGGCGGGCGATGCCGCGTTCGGACTCGACACCGGTTTCCCGGCCTCGACCCCGTTGGCACCGTTTCACGCTGACCCGGTTGCCCGAGCCCTC
>JBGTEH010000311.1:0-1656 GCA_041747915.1 Ilumatobacteraceae bacterium | reverse complement strand
GCTCGTCGGCCAGCTCGAAGGCCAAGGTCTCGGCATCGAGATCAAGGCGTCGGCCAAGGAACTGCTCGCCGAACTGGGCTACGACCCGCAGCTCGGTGCTCGCCCGATGCGCCGTGCGATCCAGCGTCACATCGAAGACGCCCTGTCGGAGAAGATCCTCTACAAGGAATACTCTGCCGGCGAGATCATCGTTGTCGACACCGAGGACGATCCCGACAACGAGGGCAAGAAGCGCTTCACGTTCACGGCCGTCGAAGGCTTCGTGCCGCCGTCGTCGGTGGAGCTGGCGACGACGGCTACCGAGCACCCGATCCCGCCCGCCGGCGAAGGTGAACTGCCCCCGCCAGAGCTGTCCTGATCGACGGATTCGCCCGGCGTCATGCGACGCCGGTCATACTGACCCCCGTGATTCGACGGGTCGTAGCAGCGTGCGTCTGCGTGATCGCGCTCGCCGGCTGCCGCCTGGACGTGGCCGTCGACATCGCCGTGGAGCCAGATGGCACCGGCTCGATCTCGGTGGTGGCAACCGCCGACGCGGAGCTGCTCGAGGCCGTGCCCACACTCGCCGAGGACCTCGCCCTCGACGACGTGGTCGCAGCCGGCTGGGTGATCGACGGCCCGAACCCGTCGCCCGACGGTGGGCTCACGATCACCCTCACCCACGGCTTCTTCTCCGACCAGGACGCGACCAACCTCCTCAACAGTCTCGGGCCACCGTTCAACGAGATGTCGATGGTGCGCAACAGCAGCGGCGACGACACCACGACACGGCTGAGTGGGCTGCTCGGACTCCCCGACGGCTTCGCCTCGTTCGCCGATGACGACCTCGTCGCAGCGATCGGATCGCAGCCGTTCGCCGATCAGATCGCCGCTGCGCGAGCGACGCCGGAGTCGTCGATCGGGGCCACCATGCGCGCCAGGCTCCCCGGCGACATCGACGAGTCGCAGACCAACGGCACCGACCTCGACGGGCAACTCGAGTGGGTCGCACCTCTTGACGGAACGGTGCTCGACGCGCGGGCGGTGTCGGTGCAGTCGCCGGGCGACGACCGATGGTGGGCCCGTCCGTTGTCGGTGATCGCGCTCGTGTTGCTGATCGCGTGGATCGCCTTCATGACGGTCTTCATCGGCTACGTCGCGTGGGCGCGCTGGCAACGTGCGCACCGTCGCAAGCGTCCCACGAGGCCACGACCGCCCGCCCAGCCCGCACCCTGAACCGCCGCTGTGTCATCGTTGATGATGGCCGATGAAGCGATGACGGTGACCCGTGTCGACTTCCACTTCGATGTGATGTGCCCGTTTGCGTACCAGACGGCGAAATGGATCCGCGACGTGCGCCGGCAGAACGGTCTCGAGATCTCCTGGAAGTTCTTCAGTCTCGAGGAGATCAACCGAGTCGAGGGCAAGAAGCATCCGTGGGAGCGCGAGTGGTCGTACGGATGGTCGATGATGCGCGTCGGTGCGTGGTTGCGCCGTTCGAGCATGGACGATCTGGATCGGTGGTACGAGCGGGCGGGACGGGCCCTGCACGAGGAGGGTCATCGACCCCACGATCCCGATGTCGCACGACACCTGCTCGCCGAGATCGGGCTCGACCCCCGAGTGGTCGACGATGCAATCGCCGATCCGACGACTCACGACGAGGTGCGCCACGAG
>JBGTEH010000310.1:0-5734 GCA_041747915.1 Ilumatobacteraceae bacterium | reverse complement strand
GGTTGAGTTCGCCCTTGCCGCAGTTCGGCGTGCCCATCACCGTGAAGCTGTCGCGATCGGCCACGCCCGACAGGCTGCGCCAGAACGTGGAGGAGATCCCGCGATAGCCGGGGTTGCGGACCACGCCGACGATCTCGCCGTCCTCGATGCGCTGGCCGTACTCGCAGCCGAACTGGAACTTGTTGCGGCTGTCGTCGATCGACCACGAGTTGTTGGTGTGCAGGTAGACGCCGTGCTCGATCGAGGCGATCAGCTCGTCGACGGTCGACTCGCCCGGCTCGACGTTGAGATTGGCCATCCGGTCGATCGGGGGGCGGTTCCAGGTCTGGGCACGGGAGTTGGCGACGCCGGGAAGGCCACTGCGCTCCTGCGACACCGCGCCGCCGAGACCGCGCACGAGGATGCCGTCCTCGATCAGATGCTGACGTTCGGCCGGGGTTCCCTCGTCGTCGAACCCGTACGACGCGAGTTGGCCGGGCACGGTCGGGTCGAACGTGACGTTGAGGAGCTCCGAGCCGTACTGGTACGAGCCGAACATCTCGGGGGTGACGAAGCTCGTGCCGGCATAGTTGCGTTCGTCGCCGAGGATCCGGTCGAGTTCGAGCGGATGGCCGATCGACTCGTGGATCTGCAGGATCATCTGGTCGGGTGCGAGCAGCGCGTCCATCACGCCCGTCGGACAGTTCGGGGCGGTGAGGAGTTCGAGTGCCTGTTCGGCCACCTTCGACGCGGAGTCGCCGAACCCGTATCGGCCGAGCACCTCGGCGCCACCCTGGCCGCAGAAGGCGTGTCCGCCGAACGTACGGGTCTGTGTGTTGGTGCCTTCGTTGGCCGTGGCGTGCAGGCCGGGGTAGACGAACCGGAAGCGCTGCTCGATCCGACCGCCGTCGCCGCTGCGCGACGTGGTCACCACCAGTTGATCGACGTCGCGCCGCACGAGCGACGATCCCCAGTTGACGATGCGATCGTCGATGCCCAAGAGGCGCGACTGGTGGTGCAGCAACTCCAGCCGATCGTCGAGCGGCATCGTGTCCCAGGTGACATCGACGGGCGAGGAGTACGTACCCGTGGCGTGGCCGGTCGGGGCGGCGGTGGTGACCATCGCCCCGGCGGTGACGCCCGCCCAGTAGCGCGCCCGTTCGACCGCGGCCCGCAAGCCCGACTTGCCGAGGTCGGTGGTGGCCGCATAACCGAGCCCGCCGCCGTCCCAGATCGTGATCATCACACCGGTGTCGAACTCGTTGAACACCGGCTCGAGCTGGTTGCGTCGCACGCTGAGATGCTCGGTACGTTCGTCGACCAGTCGAGCCGACGCAAAGTCGACGTCGTCGGGCAACGCCGTCCGGAGCCGGTCTTCGAGCACAGTCGATTCGATCAGGAGATCGGTCATCGGAGCAGGTTACGCGTCATCGTGGCCCACGCGAATACTGTTCGAGTTGTGGACCTCGAGGCACGTACTGCTCAGTTGTTCGAGATCTTCGAGTCGCAGGAGTTCGACGGTGTCGAGTCGTTGCTCGCCGCTGACGCCACGATGAAACAGGATGGCAATCCCGAGCACGATGTGGCCGGGTTGATGGCGTTCGTGAAGGGGTTGAAGCATGACGGCGTGAGCGTGAAGTACTCCGATGTCCGGCGCTCGGTGGGGGAGGGGTTCGTCGTCGAGCAGCACGTCGTGACCCTGACTCGACCCGATGGCAGGTTGGCCTCGACCGACGTGTGTGTGGTCCTGCGCTTCGACGACGACGGGTTGATCTCCCGTCTCGACGAGTACGCCGACTCCGCCGTCTTCGCATCGCTCAATACCTGACCGTCGTCCGTCTCCGAGCGCACTACGCTCGGCAAGGTCATGTTCGAGAGCGGGCATGTGAGCCGGTGAGTGGCAGGCCGGGAAGGCACGATGGCACTGATCGACAACACAATTGCTCAGAGTCGCCTGGATCGGCTCGTGCCCCGCATCGTGCTCGACTGGGTGACTGACGAGCCGGAGCGTCGCTGGCGGGTCGTCGAGGGCACGATGGTGTTCGCCGACATCTCTGGCTTCACTGCGTTGTCCGAGAAGCTCGCCACCCGTGGTCGTATCGGCACGGAGGAACTCGTCGAGACACTGAGCCGGGTCTTCGCTGGCATGCTCGAGATCACTGCGAACCGCGGAGGACAACTGCTGAAGTTCGGGGGTGACGCGCTGCTCGTGCTCTTCACGGGTCCCGATCACGCTCGACAAGCCGCGTCCGCCGCCGTGGAGATGCGACGGGATCTCCGCCACGCGAGCGAGATCCCGACCTCGGTGGGCAAGCTGAAGCTCAAGATCTCGATCGGCGCGCACTCCGGCGCCTTCCACCTGTTCCTCGTCGGCGATCGATACCGACAGCTCGTCGTCGGTGGTCCCGACACCACGGTTGCCATGAATCGCGAGACGGCAGCCGAGGCGGGTCAGATCGTCGTCAGCGAGGAAATGGCTGCGCTGCTCGGACGGGGAAGCACCAAGCGGCGTGACGACGGCGAACTGATGGTCACGTGGCGCAAGGGCGCTGTGGACACGGTTCCACGTCCACCGTCGCGGCCAACCGACGCCGAGGCCGCACGGCGAGTGACGCCGCCGATCATTGCATCGGTACTCGAACACGGTGCTCCCGACCCGGTGCACCGGATCGCCACCATGGGCTTCTTCAAGTTCAAGGGAACCGATCAGCGTCTGGAGGCCGACGGCCCCGACGGCTTGGCGGATGCGTTGCACGAGACGCTGAACATCGGCCAGGCCGCCTTCGAGGCCGAGGACATCGCGCTGCTGTACGTCGACGTTGACGCCAACGGCGGCAAGTTGTTCTGCAGCTCGGGCGTTCCCCTCACCAGCGAGGACGACGAAGGTCGGATGCTGCGTGCCGCTCGCTCGATCATCGACGCGAACCCGCCACTTCCACTTCACGTCGGAATCCATCGCGGCCACGTGTTCGCCGGTGAACTCGGGGCCGAGGACCAGGCCGTGTTCTCGATCATGGGCGACACCGTCAACACCGCAGCTCGGATCATGGTGACGGCTCCGGCCGGAGTGATCCACGCCCATCCCGCCGTGTTGGAGGCGGCCCGTGTCCGCTACGACACCGAGCCGGAAGGCCCGTTCACGTTCAAGGGCAAAGCACTGCCCCAGGTGGTGTACCGGGTCGGCGACGAACTGGGCCCGAAGGAGGCCACGGACGGCCACGGTCTGCAGTTCCACGGCCGTGCGGCCGAGCTGGCCTCACTACGGAATCGGATCGACGCGGTCGCGGATGGACACGGCGGAGTCGTGACGCTGATCGGCGCTGCCGGGCTCGGCAAGTCGCGACTGCTGCGGGAAGCGCTCGGGTCGGACCATCCACGCATCGTCGACATGCACGCCGAACCGTACGGAGCGAGCAACAGCTACCGGGTCGTGCGCGACCCACTGCGGTCCCTCTTCGGGCTCTCCGGTACGGATTCAGCGGCACTCGGAGAACAACTCAGGATCTCGGTGACGAAGACGGTGCCCCACTTGGAGCCGTTCCTCCCCCTCCTCGGTGATGCGCTGCAACTCGTGATTCCATCCACGGTGGAATCGGATTCCATCAGTGCGCAGTTCCGGGCCGACCGTACCGCCGACGTCGTGCTGGAAGTGGTCGCCGCCATGCACGACGTGCCGCTCGTCTTCGTCGCCGAGGACATGCAATGGGCCGACGACGCGTCGGCCCATCTGCTCGGCCGGATCGCATCCGCCGTCCAGTCGCACCCTTGGCTGCTGATTTCGTTGCGCCGCGACGACGATGGTGGTTTCGTCACTGCGCTGGGTGAGCACCTGCCGATCGAGCCACTTCCCGACGACGTCGTACGGACGCTCGCCATCAGCGCCACCGAGGCCGCTCCGTTGCGGCCGCACGAGATCGACCTCGTGGTCACTCGTGCGAACGGAAGCCCACTGTTCGTCGGTGAGCTCATCACGGCGGCGCAGGCACTCGGCTCGTTCGATGCGGTTCCCGTCTCTTTGCAGGGGACCCTTGCGGCGCAGGTCGATGCGCTCGATCCGCTGTCGAAACGCATGCTGTCGTACGCCTCCGTGCTCGGTCGCAGCTTCCGGCGCGTGGTCGTCGAGGAGCTTCTCCGCCACGAGGGACTCGAACTCGACGAGGCCACCTTGGTGCAGCTCAGCAGATTCATCGAGGCCGACGGGCCACTTCGCTACCGATTCAAGAACGGATTGGTCTGTGACGTCGTGTACGACAGCCTCGCCTACCGGTCACGGGCCCGCCTCCACCTTGCGGCCGGTGAGGCGTTCGAGGCACTGAGCACCGGTGACGACGCCGAGGCAGCCATGCTCTCGCTGCACTTCTCGAACGCAGGCGACTACGAGCGAACCTACCGCTATGCGACCCTCGCTGCCGAACGCGCCGATCGTTCGTACGCAGCGGCGGAAGCGGCGATCCACTACGAGCGAGCGGTCGAAGCTGCTCGTCGCGTGGCAGAAGTCGACGACGAGGAACGCCGCCGACTCTGGACGGCGCTCGGGGATGCTCGTCAGCGTGCAGGGATGTTCGACGACGCGCTCGACGCGTACCGCCGCGCAGCGAAGCTCTCGCGCCACGATGCCGTTGCGCTGGCAGAGATCCATCTTCGACGCGCACGAGCCCGCGAACGTGCGGGCGCATTCGCTCTCGCTCTGCGCGAGGCATCGCGAGGCAGAAGCGTTGCGGCGACGGTGGATGGCGAGGTGAGCGTGGCGATTCAGGCGCGGGCTCTCGCATTCGTTGCGCTGGTGCGGTCACGTCAGATGCGATCGCACGAGGCGCGCCGTACCGCGCTTGCCGCGGCGCAGCTCGCTGAGCAGTGCAACGAGATGTCGGCACTCGCTCGCGCCTCCAACGTGATCTTCATGGCTGGTGTACTGATCGGCGGCGACGAACTGGAGTCATACGCTGCGCAGGCGCTGCAGTTGTACGAATCGCTCGGTGACCTCGAAGGTCAGTCCGACATCGCGAACAATCTGGGAGCGCTGTCCTACTGGGACGGTCGCTGGGACGAGACCCTCGCGCATTATCGCCAGGCCCTCGACGCCGACCGCCGTATCGGCAACCTGCTCGACGCAGCGACCACCGAGGCGAATATTGGTGAGGTCCTGGTGAATCAGGGTCGCCTCGACGAGGCCGAGCCCATACTGCGCGACGCGGTGCGCGTGTTGCGTTCATCGGGATACGCGTGGGCAGGAACGTTCGCCGAGATGCAGATCGGCCGCGTGTTGATCGGGCGCGGAGAGTTCGACGAAGCCGAACGGATGCTGCGGGCGCTGATGGACGAATCGCGTGCGATGGGTAGCTCGGCCACTGTCTACGAGACGGCGTTGCACCTGGCCCAGTGCGTGATCAGTGCAGGGCGCCCCCAGCACGGGCTCGAGATCATCGGGCATGCTGCGAGCGAGACGACCGAGGATGTCACGATCTTCGATGCCAGTCGAGCCGTTGTCGCGGCGAAGGCGTTGATCGACCTCGGGTTCATCGAGGAGGCGATCGAGACGATCGCGTCCGGTGCGGAACTCGCTCGGGGCCGCCACCTCGAGTTCGAGTTGGCGCGTTTACTGCTGCTGGCCGGCCGGATCGGGCAACCGTTCGATTCCCGACTGGGAACGACAGAGCCGGCCGAGGAAGCACGTCACCTCCTCGACCGGCTCGGCGTGGTCAGTACGGTCCTGGTCTGACCGCACAGGTCCGCACGGTCACCGCATCCGGGGGTC
>JBGTEH010000309.1:0-4377 GCA_041747915.1 Ilumatobacteraceae bacterium | reverse complement strand
GCACAGCGACCCCGACCACGACGAGACCGAGGGTCATCATCACGACGATCGGCAGCACGAGGGCGAACTCGACCGCAGCCTGGCCATGGGCGGATCGCCATCGTCGCGCCGGTGCACGCCCGAGGCTCACACCTTGTCGATCACCGAGTCGATGACGCCGTTGAAGAGCCTGCTGACGCGCGCCGCGCCGCCGCCGGCGGTCGCCCATGCGACAACCATCAGGCCCACCAGCGCGGCGGCGAGGAGCACCAACGCGTACTCGGTCGTTGCTTGGCCGCGTTCGTCGCGCACGCGTGCGGCGAGCGCATCGGCGGCGCTGTGGAGATGGGCGATCAGCAGCAGGGCGAGGTTGGCAGGCATGGGGTGCTCCGTTCGATGTGAGGTTCTGGGTCACCAGGCGTGTCCGCCGAGCGACGAGAGTGCGGCGATCACCGCGGGGGCGATCGCAAGGAGGACGAACGACGGCAACGTGCACACGACGAGTGGGAATGACAGGCGAACAGGGAGCCGGCGAGCGTCGGCCTGCTCGAGACGTCGCCGCGCCTCGCGCGCTTGGTTCGAGAGTTGATCGAGCACCGGTTCGAGCGGCAGGCCGTATCGCTCGCTGGTGGCGAGGGCGTCGGCAACACCCAGGCCGGGCGCGCCCAGCATGTCGGGAAGGGCGGCGAGTGAATCGGCGAACGACTGACCGCGTTGGGTGCGGTGCACCGCAGCAGCAAACGCAGGGCGAACCGACTCCGTCGCGTGCAGCGCAACATCGTGGACTGCCTGGCGGGGAGTCGAACCGGTGCGGATGGACAGCACCAGGATGTCGAGTGCGTCCGGCATTTCACGCCCGACGGCCGCCCGTCGCCGGCGTTCGGCGACGAGCGGTCGGCATCGCCTGACGGTCACGGCGACACCGGCACCGATCGCAACTGGCATGACACCGGTGACGAGCACTGCGACGACGAGTCCGATCGGAACCACCACGAATCGTGCGGCTCGACGCGTCGGCTCGTTGCGGATCAACGCCTCGGACGGAGGCGTGTCGATTGTGCGTCGAGGACCGATCACGCGCCGGCTCGAGGCGGCTGCGATCGAGATCACGGACACGGCGGAGAGGACCATGGCCAGGACGGTGACGGTCACGGTCGAGTACCGATGATTCGGCGCATCCAGATCCATCCGATGACGTTGAGCATCATCCCCACCCCGATGCACACCACGCCCGTGGGCGACATGGCCGCCGATCGGACGTCGGCGTCACCGATCATGAGGAGCGCGAGCATGAACACGGGTACGGCGGTGAGGACGTGGGCTGACAGCCGGGCCTGCGCAGCGTGAACACTGCGTTCGTCGGCGTCGGCGGCTCGTTGACGCAAGGTCGCTGCCGTGCGGTCGATCGCCGGAGCTGCCGAACCGCCGAGGCGCGCAGAGGTGAGGATGACGGTGAGGGCGAGTCGGAGGTGCGCGCCATCGCCGGGGACGTCGACTGCCTCGACCACCGACACTCCTCGATCGAGGTGTCGGCGCACGAGATCGGTCGCTCGGCGGGTCGCCGGTTCGTCGGGAAGGATCGTGAGTGAATCGCGCAACGTCGATCCTGATCGCAGCTGCCGGGTCAGGTCGTCACACCAGGCCGCGACCCCAAGTGCGGATGGGACGCGACGTTCGTGGCGGCGCAGTCTCCTGGCCTCGAATGGATCGCGACGAGAGACCGCGCCATCGGTGGGCTCGGCGGCCGTTGGCAGTCGAGCGGAACTGGGCCGACGACGAACGGCGACGAGCCACACGAGCAGTGCCGCCACGCTCGGGGCAAGGAGTGCGTTCACGCACGACCCCGGGTCGGATCGGCGACCACGACGAATGTGCCGTCGCGCCGTTCGCCCAGCGTGCGCAGCACCGGAGCAGTGAGGTCTTCACCTGGTGCGCCGACCTCGCAAACTGTGCTCACGCTGCGTCCGGTTTCTCCGGGGTGTCGATCGAGCTGGATCACGACGTCGATCGAGCGTGCGAGTTGGTGCCGGATCGCGGCAAGCGGCCACGTTGGCGATGCCTGCAGCACGAGCGTCTCGAGACGCAGCAGCGCATCGAGCGGGCCGTTCGCGTGGCAGGTGGAGAGCGATCCGTCGTGGCCGGTGTTCATCGCCTGTACCAGCGCCAACACTTCGTCGCCGCGTACCTCTCCGACCACGATGCGATCGGGCCGGAGTCGCAGCGCTGTGTGCACGAGATCGGCCATCGTGACCGGCGCCGGGCCGTCGACGAGGCGCGGTCGGGCTTCAAGACGAACGACGTGACCACGCTCGATCGGCAGCTCGGTCGTGTCTTCGACGACCAGGAGCCGTTCGTTGTCGCCGAGCATGGCGAGGAGTGCGGCGAGGAGCGACGTCTTTCCTGACGACGTCGCCCCGGACACGAGAATGTTGCAGCGCTGATCCAGCACGGACCACAGGAGCTTCTCACCCTCGGGGTCGATGAACTCGTCGAGTGGCCGCACGCTGGGTGCGAACCGGCGGATCGCGAGGCTCGCACCGTCGACGGCAACCGGCGGCAGGACCACGCAGACACGCGCTCCGTTGGCGAGCCTCGCATCGACGATCGGCGACGACCGGTCGACGCGCCGTCCGAGTGGGGCCAGTATCCGTTCGATCAGTTGATCGACGGTGTCGTTCTCGAGTTCGCCAACCTGATGAAGCACGCCGTGGCGTTCGATCCAGATCGAGCGACCGGCGTTGACCATCACCTCGTCGACGGTCGGATCGCGCAGGTACACGTCGAGTTCGCCGAGCCCGCTGAGACGGGCGAGTGCGGCATCGGCGAGGCAGATGCGTTCCGCCGTCGTGTGCAATGGGGCGAGGCGGCGAACCTCCTCGATCACGAGCGCCCGCGTATCGCCAGGTTGTTCGGCCACGCGGCGGCACACCTCGAGCACTGTTGCCGCGTCGTCGAGTTCGGCGACGCTCACGCCGCGATCCGACGGAGTTCTCGCGAGATGATGCGTGGAGGGCGGGTCGCGAGGAGGCCGGCGTCGACGGCTCGTGCAACCGCCGGGTCGAAGCTGACCGTGGCCTCGACCGGCACGCCGAGGGCATGCTCGATGTCGCGCCGCGACAGGGCCCGGCCGGGTTCGTCGACGAGCACGACGCCGGTCGGACGGGCAGTTCCGCGTACGACTCGCCGCAACGAGAGGTAGCACGGCCGGGTCACGAGCAGCGATCGATCGACGTGGTCGGCAAGCGCGGTGGGAGGTTCACCGGTGCCGGCATCGATCGTCACCTCGCAGCCCCCTTGACGCGCCCAGTCGCGCAGCCACTCGCCGAGCTCCGACCACCGGGCGTCGGTCGGGCCGTTCGGCGAAATCGGTGCGTTGGCCCAGGTGGCTGCGGATCTCCACGGCAGAAGCAAACGGCGAGGCGCGAACTCGATCAGCAGGTCGGCGAGTTGCTCGGTCGGCGTGCGTGTGGCGAGCCACTCGGCGACTCCCGGACGGTCGGGTTCGGGCATGCCGAGTGCCGCCGGCATCTCGCCGTCGAGGTCGACGAGCAGCGACGGGTGCGCTGAGGTCAGTGCGAGTGTTGCGGCGACGACCGTGGTTCCGCTGCCGCCCTTGGCGGCCCAACAGAGTGTGACCATGACGTTCCCCCAATCGGCCGGAGGCCTCGGGCGGGTTCATGGAGGGAGTCGGTGATGTGAGAGTACCGAGCGTCGTCGTCGACGACAACGCAGCGGTGTGCCAGTCGGCGCGTTAGCGTCACGAATGGAGGTGTCCGAGCACCTGGTGGGCTCCGCCGCCTTCAAAGCGGTTGGGACGGGCGATCCCCGTCCGGCGGGTTCGATTCCCGTCCACCTCCGCCAACATGTTCAGGAGTGTCCGCTGGCGTGTTCCACAGGTCGTGTTGGTCGGGTGACACGAACGGGTCGGCATCACTCCGATGCGAACCCGTCGGCTCGCGGTTGTCCGTGGCCTGGGGCTGGTCAGTCATTGTGCAGCGGGCCGATCGAGCTTCGAGGTCCCACACTTCGCCGGCGATGCAGCGTCACGGGCGGTGTACGAGGCCGGCACTAGCGAGTGGCCTCGGGGCCGGCCCGAGGCGCAGTCTTGCTCGTCACTCAAGTCGGTTTGTGCTGCCAGGTCGCTGCGCGGGTCCCGCCACGGTATTGGTGAAACGAATGGCCGCCGTCACTGAGAATGCTTTGGTACTACCCAAGTGAGACTTGCCAGGTCACGCCACGTGACCAGCATCACGCTCCGGTCGTGTGTCCGATCGTCCTCCCCCTATCGGACACAACCGAAGCGCCCGATTCTGGTTGATATGAACGTGAAGGTGCGGCGTCACGCTTGGGCCTGATTGATGATGGAAGGGCGTTGCGGCGGTTGTCGTAGCGTTCAGA